>JAGVSZ010000213.1 GCA_019137045.1 Betaproteobacteria bacterium | reverse complement strand
GATGGCGATCATCGAGACGCCCTCGTACCCGATGAGGTTGAGCGCCCGGCGCGCAGTCTGGAAGTCCTCCAGCGGGCGAATCCGGGTGCCCTTGCGCGCCGCGGCGAGGTCGTGGATCGCCGGAACGATGTATCGCGCAGACTGCTTCAGGTAGGGCTCCAGATAGCTCTTCCCGACGATCCCTTCGTCCGTTCGCAGGTCGATCAGGATCAGCGGCCACCGATCGAAGTGACCGACTCTCGAGACGACTGGGCGCTGGAGCGGGACCAGAACGGGACGAACCTCGACCGACCTGAGGGTGAGTTGTGCAAGCGTCATCGTCTTCGCCTTTCAGCAGGTTACGGGTATATACCCGGAAATCCCCAAAAAAAAGCCGTTCAGCGCATCGCCTCAATTTTGGCGAGCAGGGCGAAGAGGGTCGCCACCTCTCCGCCGCCGAGGCACTGTTCCACCCGCCTCTGAGCCTGCTCCCAGAGCGGAATCGCCCGCTCCAGCAGGCGTCGCGCGCGCGGCGTCAACGTGACGGTGCGCTCCCGCAAGTCGATCCCCTCCGACAGCCCGACGAGTCCCTGCCGCTTCAGGAGCCCCAGATTGCGGCCGAGCGTGGATCGATCGAGCGCCATCTCCCCGGCGAGCCCCGAGATGCTCACCGGCCCCATTCTCGCGACCGTCCGCAGCACCGAGAACTGCGTGATCTTGAGGCCCGCGGGCCGCAGCGCTTCGTCGTACAGGTCGGTCAGCGATCGGGAGGCCCGTCGCACGCGGACGCACGCACACTTGGTATGGATCATCGGGAGACGCAGGTATATACCCGCAATCATACGCCGATGCCGTCCGTCTGCCACGGAGGTCGGCCGCTCGGGCGTCTGCCGGCCTGGTGGCGCCGGAATCGGGTCGGCGGACCCGGATCGGGCGGATCCCCGGCGACACGTACGCTGTCGATTTCCCCGCCTGCCGTTCGACCAGGGTCGGCGTCACGCCGTTTTCCAACACACCAGGAGACGAGATGAGATTTCTTTCGATGGTTCGAACCGACGAGAAGGCCGGCCGTCAGCCGAGCGAGCGGCTCATGAGCGAGATGGGGAAGCTGATGGAGGAGATGATCCGCGCCGGCGCGCTGGTCAGCACGGCGGGGCTGCGCCCCTCGGCCGAGGGTGCGCGCGTGCGCTCGCGCTACGGGCAGCTCTCGACGACCGAAGGCCCCTTCGCGGAGACCAAGGAGGTGATCGGCGGCTTCGCGATCCTCGAAGCGCCCTCGCTGCCGGCGGCGATCGAGCTGACCGAGCGCTTCCTGCGGGTCCACGGCGACGAGTGGGACATCGAGTGCGAAGTGCGCCCGCTGGACGGGCCGGAGTTCGGCGCCCGGACCTGAGGGTCGCCGGTCGGCGGCCTGGGCCCGGCTGCGCTGCGCGCCGCGGCGGTCCGCGCCGGGTCCGCATTGCGCGCGGATCCGGCGCTGCTGCGCCTCCTGGCGCGCGGCTCCGGCGTGCGCGCCGGGGTAAAATCGCGCTCCCTTTGCGCCGCATCAACCGCACACCCGAAGCAAGGAGTCCACTCATGAGCGAACTCGCCAAAGTCGCCCAGGCCATGGTCGCCCGCGGCAAAGGCATCCTGGCCGCCGACGAATCCACCGGCACCATCGAGAAGCGCTTCAAGTCGATCGCCGTCGATTCGACCGAGGAGAACCGCCGCGCCTACCGCGACCTGCTGTTCACCACCCGCGGCCTCGGCGAGCACATCAGCGGCGTGATCCTGTACGACGAGACGCTGCGCCAGAAGTCCGCCGACGGCACGCCGTTCGCCGAGCTGCTGTCGCGGCAGGGCATCCTGCCCGGGATCAAGGTCGACGCCGGGACCGCGGACCTCGCGTTCTGCCCGGGCGAGAAGGTCACCGAGGGGCTCGACAAGCTCGCCAAGCGCGTCCAGGAGTACGTGAAGCTGGGCGCGAAGTTCGCCAAGTGGCGCGCGGTCATCACCATCGGCAAGGACATCCCCTCGACCACCTGCATCGCCGCGAACGCCCACGCGCTCGGGCGATACGCCGCGATCTGCCTCGCGCACGGCCTGGCGCCGATCGTCGAGCCGGAGGTGCTGATGGACGGCGACCACGCGATCGAGCGCTGCGAAGAGGTCACCGAGTGGACGCTGAACGCCGTCTACGAGGCGCTCTACGTGAACCGCGTGACGCTCGAGGAGACCGTGCTCAAGCCCTCCATGGTCATCGCGGGCAAGGACTGCGCGCGGCAGGCGAGCGTGGCCGAGGTGGCGGAGCGCACCGTGCGCGTCCTCAAGCGCTGCGTCCCGGCCGCGGTCGCGGGCATCGCGTTCCTCTCCGGCGGGCAGAGCGACGAGCAGGCCACCGCCAACCTCGACTCGATGAACCGGATTTTCACGGGCCGGCTGCCCTGGCCGCTCACGTTCTCGTACGGGCGCGCGCTGCAACAGCCGTCGCTCAAGGCCTGGAAGGGCGCCGCCGCGAACGTGGCGCAGGCGCAGGCGCTGCTCGCGCACCGCGCGCGCATGAACGGGCTCGCCGCGATGGGCGAGTACCGGCCCGACCTCGAGAAGAAGGCGGCCTGAGGTGGCGCTGCGCAAGGTCGGCGTCGTCATGGGCAGCGCGTCCGACTGGGACGTGATGAAGGCGGCCGCCGAGCAGCTGAAGGCGTTCGGGGTGCCGTACGAGGCGCGCGCGCTCTCGGCGCACCGCACCCCGGAGGCGCTCGCGCAGTGGATCGCGGCGCTCGAGCGCCAGGGCGCGGCGTGCTTCATCGCCGCGGCCGGGGGCGCGGCGCACCTCGCCGGCGTCGTGGCGGCGCAGACGACGCTTCCGGTGCTCGCGGTGCCGATGCCCTCCAAGCACCTGGGCGGCCTCGATTCGCTCCTCTCGATGGTGCAGATGCCGAAGGGCATCCCGGTCGCGACGTTCGCGATCGGCGACGCGGGCGCGGCGAACGCGGCGCTCTTCGCCGTGGCGGTCCTCGCGCTCGAAGACGCCGACCTCGCCGCGCGGCTCAGGACTTTCCGCAAGGTGCAGGCGGACAAGGTGATCGCGACCAGGCTCCCCGAATGACGATGGGCACCCTGTTCGAGTCGAGCTTGAAGAGCCTGCCGTTCCTGCACCGCGGGAAGGTGCGCGACCTGTACGCGGTGGGCGACGACAAGCTGCTCGTCATCCAGACCGACCGCCTGTCCGCGTTCGACGTGATCCTGCCGACCCCGGTGCCCGGCAAGGGCCGGGTGCTGACGGCGCTTTCGCACTTCTGGTTCGACAGGCTCGCGCACGTCATCCCCAACCACCTGACCGGGATCGAGCCCGCGAGCGTCGTCGCGGCGAACGAGCGCGACCAGGTCGCCGGGCGCGCGATGGTGGTGCGGCGGCTGCGGCCCGTGCTCGTGGAGGCGATCGCGCGCGGCTACATCATCGGCTCCGGGTGGAAGGACTACCAGAAGACCGGCGCGATCTGCGGCATCAGGCTGCCCGCCGGGCTGCGCGAGGCGGAAAAACTGCCCGCGCCGATCTTCACGCCGTCGACCAAGGCGGCGATCGGCGCACACGACGAGAACATCCCGTACGCGGAGGTCGAGAACCTGATCGGGGCCGAGCGCGCGCGCGCGGTGCGCGACGCGACGCTGCGCCTCTACGCCGAGGCTGCCGACTTCGCGCGTGGCAAAGGCATCCTCATCGCCGACACCAAGTTCGAGTTCGGCACCGACGCCGCGGGCGCGCTCTACCTGATCGACGAGGCGCTGACGCCGGACTCGTCGCGTTTCTGGCCGGCCGACCAGTATCGCGTCGGCACGAGCCCGCCGTCGTTCGACAAGCAGTTCGTGCGCGACTGGCTCGAGGCGCAGAAATGGAACAAGCAGCCGCCGGCCCCGCAGCTGCCGGCGGACGTGCTCGCCCGCACTGCGGAGAAGTACGCCGAGGCGCTGCGTCTGCTCACCGGGCGCACGCTCCCCGAGATCGGCTGACCGGCCGTCCCATGACGCAGCAGACCCCACCGGCGCCCGAGGCGGCGCCGGCGCCGCCCGCCGCCGCGCCCGCGCCGCCGCCCGCGCCGGTCAACATCGTCGCCGCCGACGAGGCGGGCATCGCGCGCGCGGCCG
>JAGVSZ010000424.1 GCA_019137045.1 Betaproteobacteria bacterium | reverse complement strand
CACCGGCCGGCGCGGCCGGCGGCGCGGCCGGCCGCGTGCGGGCGGCGGTCGGGGACTGTGCCTGGCCCGCCGCCGCGCCCGCCTCGAGCACGAGGATCGGCGCCCCCTGCGACACCTTGTCGCCGACCTTGAGCCGCAGCTCCCTCACCACGCCGGCCGACGGCGAAGGGATCTCCATCGTGGCCTTGTCGCTTTCGAGCGTGACCAGCGACTGCTCGGGCGACACGGCGTCGCCGGCCTTGACCAGGATCTCGATGACCTCGACGTCCTTGAAGTCGCCGATGTCCGGAACCACCACCTCCTGCATCGCGCCCATCTTTGCTCCCTACACGGACGACGGGTTCGGCTTCTCGGGGTCGATCCCGTACTTCGCGATCGCGGCGGCCACGACCGCGGCCTCGATCGCGCCCCCGTCGGCGAGCGCCTTGAGCGCCGAGATCGTCACCCAGTGGCGGTCGACCTCGAAGAAGTGCCGCAGCTTCCGGCGCGTGTCGGAGCGCCCGAACCCGTCGGTGCCGAGAACGCGGTAATCGCGCCCCTTGCCGACGAACGGGCGGATCTGCTCCGCGAACGACTTGATGTAGTCGGTGGATGCGATGAGCGGCCCGTCGCGGCCCGCGAGACGGGTCTCGACGTACGGCTTGCGCGGCGCGGCGGTGGGATGCAGCAGGTTCCAGCGCTCGACCGCCAGGCCTTCGCGGCGCAGCTCGGTGAAGCTCGGACAGCTCCAGATGTCCGCGGCGACGCCCCAGTCCTGCTCGAGCAGCTCGGCGGCGGCGATGACCTCGCGCAGGATCGTCCCGGAGCCGAGCAGCTGCACGCGCCGCTGCGCCTTGCCGCCCTCGCGGAAGAGATACATTCCCTTCAGCACGCCCTCCCGCACGTTCCGGTCGGCGACCTCGGCCATCCCGGGATGCGCGTAGTTCTCGTTCATCACGGTGATGTAGTAGAAGACGTCCTCCTGGTTGGTCACCATCCGGCGCAGCCCGTCCTGGATGATGATCGCCAGCTCGAACCCGAAGGTGGGGTCGTACGACACGCAGTTGGGAATGACCGATGCGAGCACCTGCGAGTGCCCGTCCTCGTGCTGCAGGCCCTCGCCGTTCAGCGTGGTGCGGCCCGCGGTCGCGCCGAGCAGGAAGCCGCGCGCGCGCTGGTCCGCGGCCGCCCAGGCGAGGTCGCCGACGCGCTGCAGCCCGAACATCGAGTAGAAGATGTAGAAGGGCACCATCAGCACGTTGCTGACCGAGTAGCTGGTCGCGGCCGCGATCCACGACGAGAACCCGCCCGCCTCGTTGATGCCCTCCTCGAGGATCTGGCCGGCCTTGTCCTCGCGGTAGTACATGACCTGGTCCTTGTCGACCGGGACGTACTTCTGCCCTTCCGCCGAGTAGATGCCGAGCTGGCGGAACATGCCCTCGATGCCGAAGGTGCGCGCCTCGTCGGGAACGATCGGGACGACGTGCTTGCCGATGTTCTTGTCGCGCACCAGCGCCGTGAGGATGCGCACGAACGCCATGGTCGTGGAGATCTCGCGCCCGGCCGCGGTCGGTCCGGTCACCTGCTCGAAGGCCGCGAGCTCGGGCACCGCGGGCACCGCGTCGGCCTTGCGGCGGCGATGGGGGAGATACCCGCCGAGCGCCTGGCGGCGCTCGTGCAGGTACTTCATCTCCGGCGAGTCCGCGCTCGGCAGGTAGAACGGCAGCGACTCGAGCTGCTCGTCGGAGACCGGGATCTTGAAGCGGTCGCGCACCTGGCGGATGGTCTCGACGTCGGGCTTCTTGAGCTGGTGCGTCGGGTTCTGCGCCTGCCCCTGGCGCCCGAGGCCGTAGCCCTTGATGGTCTTCGCCAGGATCACCGTGGGCTGACCGGTGTGGTTCACCGCCGTGTGGTAGGCCGCGTAGATCTTGTGCGGGTCGTGGCCGCCCCGGTTCAGCCGCCAGATGTCCTCGTCGGTCATGCGCGAGACCATCTCCAGCAGCTTCGGGTGCTTGCCGAAGAAGTGCTTGCGCACGAACGCGCCGTCGTTCGCCTTGTAGTTCTGGTACTCGCCGTCGACGGTCTCCTCCATCACGCGGCGCAGGATCCCCTCCTTGTCGCGCGCGAGGAGCGGATCCCAGTACGAGCCCCAGACGAGCTTGATGACGTTCCAGCCGGCGCCGCGGAATTCGCCTTCCAGGTCCTGGATGATCTTGCCGTTGCCGCGCACCGGCCCGTCGAGCCGCTGCAGGTTGCAGTTCACGACGAAGATGAGGTTGTCGAGCTTCTCGCGCGCGGCCATGCCGATCGCGCCGAGGGACTCCGGCTCGTCCATCTCGCCGTCGCCGAGGAACGTCCAGACCTTGCGGTTCGAGGTGTCCGCCAGGCCGCGTGCGTGCAGGTACCTGAGAAAGCGCGCCTGGTAGATCGACTGGATCGGCCCGAGCCCCATCGACACGGTGGGGAACTGCCAGAAGTCGGGCATCAGCCACGGGTGCGGGTAGGACGAGATGCCCTTGCCGTCCACTTCGCGGCGGAAGTTGAGGATCTGCTCCTCGGTGAAGCGCCCTTCCTGGAACGCCCGGGCGTAGATGCCGGGCGAGGAGTGGCCCTGGAAGAACACGAGGTCGCCGCCGTGGCCCTCGTGCGGGGCGTGCCAGAAGTGGTTGAAGCCCACGCCGAACATGTTCGCGACCGACGCGAAGCTCGCGATGTGGCCGCCGAGGTCGCCCTCGCCCTTGTTCGCCTTCGCCACCATCACCATCGCGTTCCAGCGCATGTAGGAGCGGTTGCGCTCCTCGAGCGCGGCGTCGCCCGGCATGCGCGCCTCGAGCTGGGACGGGATCGTGTTGATGTAGGCGGTGTTCGGGCTGAACGGGATGTACGCGCCGGAACGGCGCGCCTGGTCGATCAGCCGCTCGAGCAGGTAGTGCGCGCGCTCGGGGCCCTCGCGCTCGAGGACCGCCTCCAGGGCGTCCAGCCACTCCTGGGTCTCGAGCGTGTCCGGGTCGTTGGCAGCGTTGAAGTCGGGGACGGCAGCCATCTTGAGCAGCTCCTGGGAGTGGAAGCGCGCCGGTCCTGCGCAGGCGCCGGTGTGCCGCGGAAGCTTAATACGCGCGTCCGAGGCCAGGCAATTTGCGCGCGCAGGAGTTTTTCTTAATCCGCAACGCTTTCCCGGATTGTACAATTCGCTGGCGCCTCCGCCAAGCCCCGGGCCGGTCCTCGCGCTGCCGGTAAGATGGCGCCTGCGTTTCCTTCATCCTGCGGGCCCCCCTTGGACACCCACCTCATCGACGGCGTCGCCCTCGCGCGCCGGATCCGGGACGAACTGCGCGACCGCGTCGCGCGCCTCGCCGCGCGCGGCGCGCAACCAGGGCTCGCGGTCATCATCGTCGGCGACAACCCCGCCTCGAAGGCCTACGTGCGGAACAAGGTGAAGGCGTGCGGCGAGGCCGGCGTGCGCTCGATTCACGTCGAGCTGCCCGAGTCGACGTCGCAGGAAGACCTGCTCGGCCGCATCGCGGCGCTGAACGCCGACCCCGCCGTGCACGCCATCCTCGTCCAGCTCCCGCTGCCGGCGCACATCGCCAACGAGGCGGTGATCGCCGCGATTGCGCCGGCGAAGGATGCCGACGGGTTTCACCCGCTGAACGTCGGACGGCTGGTCGTCGGGCATCCTCACGTCGTGCCCTGCACGCCGGCCGGGGTCATGGCGATGCTGGAGGCCGAGGACGTGAATCCCTGGGGCCGGCACGCGGTCGTGGTCGGCCAGAGCAACATCGTCGGCAAGCCCCTTGCGCATCTGCTCTTGCAACGGGGGGCGACCGTCACCATCTGCAACTCGAAGACGCGCGAGCTCGGTCGCCACACCGCGCGGGCGGACATCCTCGTGGCCGCGGTCGGCCGGCCGAACCTCATCACCCGGGAGATGGTCAAACCGGGCGCCGTCGTGATCGACGTCGGCATCAACCGGCTGCCGGACGGCAAGCTGTGCGGGGACTGCGACTTCGCCGCGCTGCAGGGCGTCGCGTCGCGCCTCACCCCGGTGCCGGGCGGCGTCGGGCCGATGACGATCGCGATGCTGCTCGTCAACGCCGTGCGCGCCGCCGAACGCACGCTCGACCCCGAGGACGCGCCATGACGACCGCGCTGGTGCTGGTGGACATCCAGAACGACTACTTTCCCGACGGCAACATGGCCCTCGAAGGCATGGACGTGGCGGCGGAGAACGCCGCCCGGCTGCTCGCCGCGTTCCGCGGCCGCGGCGCGCCGGTGCTGCACGTCCGGCATCTCTCGGTGCGGCCGGGCGCGACCTTCTTCGTGCCCGGGACGCCGGGCGCGGACCTGCATGCGTCGGTGCGCCCGGCGGCGGGCGAGCCGGTGGTGGAGAAGAACTTTCCCAACGGCTTCCGCGGCACCGATCTCCTCGAGCGCCTGCGCGCCGCGGGCGCGGACGCGCTCGTGATCGCGGGGGCGATGAGCCACATGTGCATCGACGCGACGACGCGCGCCGCGTTCGACCTCGGCTTCCGGTGCAGCGTCGCCGCGGACGCCTGCGCGACGCGCGCGCTCGAGTACGCGGGCCGGACGATTCCCGCGCGCGACGTCCACGCCGCGTTCATGGCCGCGCTCGCGGTGCCCTACGCGCGCATCGCCTCCAGCGCGGACATCCTGGCCGGGGAGAGGGCCGCGTAGGGCGGCGCTCCGGATTGCGCCGCGCGCCGACCGCAACCGACCCCGTCCCGCACCCGATGCAGACCAGCGCCAACCCCCTGCTCGACTTCACCGGACTGCCGCGCTTCGCCGCGGTGAGGACCGATCACGTCACGCCCGCGGTCGACCAGCTGCTGGCCGAGAACCGCGCGCTGATCGAACGCCTCACGCGCGCGGACGCGCCCGCGACCTGGGAGGGCTTCGTGCGCCCGCTCGAGGACGCGAACGAGCGCCTCGGCCGCGCCTGGGGCGTGGTCGGCCATCTGCACGCGGTGCTCGACTCCCCCGAGCTGCGCGCGGTGTACAAGGCGAACCAGCCGAAGATCGTCCAGTACTGGACCGAGCTCGGGCAGAACCTGGCGCTGTTCGCGCAGTACAAGGCGCTGCGCGCTGCGCCCGAGTTCGGCGCGCTCGCGCGCGCGCAGCGCCGGATGGTGGAGAACGAGATCCGCGATTTCCGCCTCGCGGGCGCCGAGCTCGACGCGGCGCGCAAGCAGCGCTTCGCCGCGATCCAGGAGGAGCTCGCGCGGCTCTCCACCCGGTTCTCCGAGAACGTGCTCGACTCGACCAACGCTTTCGCGGTGGTAGTCACCGACCGCGCGGCGCTGGCCGGCATCCCGGAGGACGTGCTGGAGGCCGCGCACGCCGCGGCCGAGCGCGACGGCAGGCCCGGCTGGAAGCTCGTGCTCCAGGCGCCCTGCTACGTGCCGGTCATGCAGTACGCCGAGAACCGCGCGCTGCGCGAGGTGCTCTACCGCGGCTGGTCGACGCGCGCCTCCGACCAGTTCGCGGCGGCGTTCGCGGCCAAGGCCGCGTTCGAGGCGCGCGCGAACGGGGCCGCCGGCGCCCCGCCGCCGGCGCAGCTCGCCGAGTGGGACAACAGCGCGCTGATTCTCGACATCCTCGCGCTGCGGCGCGAGGCGGCGCAGCTGCTCGGCTACGCCTCGCACGCCGAGGTCTCGCTGGTGCCCAAGATGGCCGAGTCGCCGGCGCAGGTCATCGCCTTCCTGGAGGATCTCGCGGCCAAGGCGCTGCCGTTCGCGCGGCGCGACGTCGCCGAGCTGCGCGCGTTCGCGGCCGAGACGCTCGGCCTGCCGCAGCTCGAGGCGTGGGACGTCGCGTACGCCTCGGAGCAGCTGCGCGTCGCGCGCTTCGCGTTCTCCGACCAGGAGGTGAAGCAGTACTTCCAGGAGCCGCGCGTGCTCGCCGGCATGTTCCGCGTGGTGGAGACGCTCTACGGCCTGCGCATAAAGGAGGACCGCGCGGAGACCTGGGACCCGGGCGTGCGGTTCTTCCGCATCGACGACGCCGCGGGGCAGCTCGTCGGCCGCTTCTACCTCGACCCGTACGCGCGCGCGAGCAAGCGCGGGGGCGCCTGGATGGACGAGGCGATCGTGCGCCGCCTCGTGCGCGACGCGGTGCAGAGCCCGGTGGCGCACCTGGTGTGCAACTTCCCCGCGCCGGTGGGCGGTAAGCCCGCGCTGCTCACCCACGACGACGTGATCACGCTGTTCCACGAGTTCGGGCACGGCCTGCACCATCTGCTCACGCGCGTCGACTGCAGCGGCGTGGCGGGCATCCGCGGCGTGGAGTGGGACGCGGTCGAGCTGCCGAGCCAGTTCATGGAGAACTTCTGCTGGGAGTGGGAGGTCCTCGCGCACATGACCGCGCACGTCGACACCGGGGAGCCGCTGCCGCGCGCCCTGTTCGACCGCATGGTGGCGGCGAAGAACTTCCAGTCCGGCATGCAGACCGTCCGCCAGCTGGAGTTCGCGCTGTACGACATGCACCTGCACCACGAGTTCGACCCCGCGGGGCCGCGCACGCCGCTCCAGGTGCTCGACGAGGTGCGCGCGCGCGTGGCGGTGCTCCTCCCGCCGGCCTTCAGCCGCTTCCCGCACGGCTTCTCGCACGTCTTCGCCGGCGGCTACAGCGCCGGCTACTACAGCTACAAGTGGGCCGAGGTGCTCTCGGCCGACGCCTACGGGCTGTTCGAGGAGCGCGGGGTGCTCGACCCGGAGACGGGCGCGCGCTTCCGCGACGAGATCCTGGCCGTCGGCGGCAGCCGGCCCGCGCTCGAATCGTTCGTCGCGTTTCGCGGGCGCGCGCCGAGCCCCGAGGCGCTGCTGCGGCACAACGGCATGTCCGGCGCGCCCGCCCCCGCCTGACCCTGTGGCAAAGTGCCGCGCCCGCGGCGGCCCCGGCCGAGCGGGGCGTACCCCGGTGCTATGATGCCCGCGTCATGAGAGTCCCCTGACCGGGAGAGCGCGATGTCCCGCATCCTCGCCGCTGCCGCAGCGCTGCTCTGCTCGACCGCCGTCGCCGCGCAGGCGTATCGCTGGGTGGACAAGGACGGCAAGGTCCACTACACGCAGACGCCCCCGCCGCCCGCCCAGGCGACGAGCGTCCAGAAGCGCTCCACCGGCGGCAACGTCGTCGAGAGCGGCGCGCAGCTTCCGTACGCGACGCAGCAGGCGGCGAAGGCTCACCCGGTGACGCTCTACACCGCGGAGGTGTGCGCCGACCCGTGCCGGGACGCCCGCACGCTCCTCGCGCAGCGCGGCGTGCCGTTCCGCGAAGTCGCCGTCGCCGACGACGCGAGCCGCGCCGAGCTCAAGCGCGTCTCCGGCGGGAACGAGGTGCCGGTGCTGGTCATCGGGAAACAGGTCACGAAGGGCTATCTCGCGGATACCTGGCACACCGCGCTCGACAGCGCGGGCTATCCGCGCTCCGGGCCGCCGCTCGCCGCCAAGGCGCCCGGCCGCGCGCCGGAGGACGTCGCCGCGCAGGCCGAGCCGCCCAGCGCCGCGCCGGCCGCCGCAGCGCCGCCGCCGCAGCCCGCCGGACGTTACGCACCGCCGCCGCCCGACGCGGAAGAGGCCAAGGCGCAGGCCGAACGGGCCGCGCGCTCGGCCGGTCGTTACGCCCCCCCTCCGGCCTCGTCCGCGGCGCCGGCCGCGCCGGCGCCGGGTCCCTACGCCCCGAAGTGAGTCGGTGCCCGTGCGCGGCGACGCCGCGCATGGTTGATCAGTCCGGACGCTTGCGGAGCCACTTCACCAGCGGTCCGGTCAGGCTCTCGTCGATCTCGCAGACGGTATAGCCCTGCAGCGAGGGGCGGTCCGGCAGGAGCTCGTCGATCGCCGGCGGCGCGCCGTGCGCGGCGCGTTGCGCGCAGATTCGCAGCAGGCCCGCCTGCTTGGTGCGCTGGTATCGGAACACGGTTGCTCCCACGGTGGCGGCTCGGGTGAACGCGACGGACCCAGTCTGCCACCGGTCCATGGGCGTGTGCGCATTTCGCCCGCAGCTGTAACCAGTGTTGACACTCCCGCGCCGCACCCGGCGCATTCGCTACACTCGGCCGATGAAGCTCGCCACCTGGAACGTCAACTCCCTGCGCGTGCGCCTGCCGCACCTCCTCGACTGGCTCGCGCGGGTCGCGCCCGACGTCGTGTGCCTGCAGGAGACCAAGACCGAGGATGCGAACTTCCCGGCGGCCGCGCTGGCGGGCGCCGGCTACCGCAGCGCCTACTCCGGCCAGAAGACCTACAACGGCGTGGCGATCGTCGCGCGCGCGCCGCTCGCCGACGTCCAGGCCGGAATTCCCGGCTTCGACGACGAGCAGCGGCGCGTGCTCAGCGCGACCGCCGACGGCGTGCGCGTGGTGTGCGCATACGTGCCGAACGGTCAGGCCGTGGGCAGCGACAAGTACGAGTACAAGCTGCGCTGGCTGCGCGCATTCGCCGACTGGCTGCGCAGCGAGCTCGAGCGCCATCCGCGGCTCGTGGTGCTGGGCGACTACAACGTCGCGCCCGAGGATCGCGACGTGCACGACCCGGCCCTCTGGCGCGGCCAGGTGCTGTGCAGCGACGAGGAGCGCGCGGCGTTCCGGCGCCTGCTCGACCTCGGCCTCGCGGACGGCTTCCGGCTGTTCGAGCAGCCCGAGAAGTCGTTCACCTGGTGGGACTACCGCATGAACCAGTTCAAGCGCAACATGGGGCTGCGCATCGACCACATCCTGCTCTCCCCGGCGCTCGCCGAGCGCTGCTCGGGCTGCACGATCGACCTCGCCCCGCGCCAGCTCGAGCGCCCGTCGGACCACGCGCCGGTGGTCGCGGATCTCGCGCTCCCCTGACCCGGCCCATCCGGCCGGGTGCGGCGGACGTATCATCGCCCGGGGCGGCGGCGCATGGATCTCGTCGACAGCATCAGGACGCGCGGGTTCAGGAAGTGGTACGAGCGCCAGCTCGTCGAGGGCCACCTCTACCTCGTGACCTGCTTCCTGTGCATGATCCTGGTCGCCGCCTGCGCCGAGCAGCTCGACTTCCGCGCGCCGGGCGCGGCGGCTGCGATCGCGCTCGTGGTCGGCGGGGGAATCCTCGGCCTGTACTCGTGGCAGCGCTACCAGGCGATCATGACCGTCGCCGAATGCTACGGCGGCCACTCGACGTGCGCGCAGTGCGGGGCGTACGCAAGATTCGAGGTGCTCGACTGGGGCGACCCGCCCCCGGCCGCGCCGAGCGGCGCGCAGCCGGCGGCGGCCGTCGGACCATGGCTCAAAGTCCGCTGCCGCAAGTGCGGCAACGGCTGGACGATGCCGTGATTCAGGCGCCGGCGGCGGGCCGCCGCTCGTCCGGGGCCTCCTCGACCCAGGCGTCGAGCAGCGTGTAGGCCACCGCGAGGATCACCGGCCCGACGAAGAGGCCGAGCAGGCCGAACGCGAACAGGCCGCCGATCACGCCGGCGAAGATCAGCAGCAGCGGCAGGTCGGCGCCCTTCCGGATGAGAATCGGGCGCACGATGTTGTCGAGGCTGCCGACGATCAGCGTCCAGACGAGCAGCGCGACGAACCAGCCGATCGAGTCCTGGAACCACAGCCACACGAGGGCGCACACCAGCACCGGCACCGCACCGATCTGCGCGACCGCGAGCATGAACATGACCGCGGTGAGCACGGCCGCGAACGGCACGCCGGCGAGCGCCAGGCCGAGGCCCCCGAGCACCGCCTGGATGAGCGCGGTGAGGACGACGCCGAGCGCCACGCCGCGGATCGCCTGGCCGGCAAGGCGCACGACTTTCTCCCCGCGCTCGCCGGCGAGGCGCCGGCCGAAGCGCAGCACCCAGCGCGCCGCGCCCTCCCCGGTCGCGTACATGATCGCCGAGATGATCACCGTGAGCAGGAACTGCACGCTCACCAGGCCGAACCCGCCGACCTCGGCGACGAACCAGCGCGTGATCTGCCCGCCGTAGGGCGCGATGATGCGGGCGATCTCCTCGAACCCCGTCTCGCCGTACTGGTGCCAGAGCGCCATCGCCCGCTCCCCCACTAAAGGAATCTGCTCGATGAACGCGGGCGGGGGCGGGAGCTTGAGGCCGGAGAGGCCCTTCACCCAGTTGGCGATGTCGTCGGCGTTGGCGACGATCGTGCCGATTGCGGCGGAGAACGGCGCGACGAACACGAGCAGCAGCGCGACCGTCATCACCGTGACCGCGGCCCAGCGCCGGTTCCAGAGCCGGCGCTGGAGGGCGGTCATGATCGGCCAGGTCGCGACGACGATCATCGTCGACCAGATGATCGCGGCGAGGAACGGCCGCAGGATCCAGAACGAGGCGAGGATCAGCCCGCCGAGAAAGAGCACCGCGAGGACGGTGCGGGCGAGATCGCGGTTGGGCGGCTGCATGGCGCGGATGTTACCTGCGGGGCGGTCGCCGCGGTGTATGCTGCGCCACCCCGATCAGCACCGCACCGCGTGGCCGCTCCTCCCGCACTCCGCCCCGCCGCCACGCTCGTCGTCGTCCGCGACGGCGAGCGCGGGCTGGAAGTGCTGCTCGTGCGGCGCACGAAGGCGCTGGAGTTCGGCGGCGGCGCGCACGTCTTTCCCGGCGGCGCGGTCGATGCGCCGGACGCCGCGCTGGCGGAGCGCTGCGCCGGTCTCGACGACGCGGCCGCGAGCCGCCGGCTGGAGATCGCCGCGGGCGGCCTCGCCTACTGGGTGTGCGCGATCCGCGAGTGCTTCGAGGAAGCCGGTCTCCTCTACGCGTACGCCGGCGACGAGCTGCTGCGCTTCGACTCGCCGGTCGCGCGCGCGGACGCGCCGAGCCTGCGCCGTGCGCTGAACGCCCGCGAGACGACCTTCGGCGCGCTGATCGATTCGCTCGGGGTGGGGCTCGCGACCGACCGGCTCGCGTACCTGTCGCACTGGATCACGCAGGCCGGCCGGCCGCGGCGCTACGACACGCGCTTCTTCATCGCCGCCGCGCCCGAGCACCAGCGGCCGATGCACGACGCGGGCGAGACGGTCGCGCACGAGTGGGTCACGCCGCGGGAGGCGCTCGACCGGCACGCGCGCGGCGCGATGCAGCTCATGTTCCCGACCCTGAAGACGCTCGAGCTGCTGGGCCGGTTCGACCGCGTCGCCGACGCGCTCGACTACGCGCACGCGCCGCGCGCGATGCCGCCGATGTCGCCGCACCTCGCGTCCGGGCGCGACGGCCCGCGGCTGCTCGTGCCGGGCGACTACGCCTATGCGGAGGTGTGCAAGCTCGACCCCGAGGGCAGGGGCAGCGCCGCATACGAGATCCTGCCGGGCGTGCCGGTCGCGATCGCCCCGGGGATCGTGCGCCTCACCGCGCCGAATCCGGGCGTGATGACCGGCCCGGGGACGAACACCTACCTGCTCGGCGATGCCGCCTCAGGCATTGCGGTCATCGACCCCGGGCCCGCGCTCGATGCGCACATCCAGGCGATCGTCGAGTGCGCGGCCGGACCGATCCGCTGGATCCTCTGCACGCACACGCACATCGACCATTCCCCCGCCGCGGCCCCGCTGGCGGCGCGCACCGGCGCGACCGTGCTCGGGGTGCGCGCGCGATTTCCCGAGCGCCAGGACGCGTCATTTGCCCCGCACCGCGAGCTCGCGCACGGCGAGCGCCTGGAGGCGGGCGGCCACCTCCTGCGCGTCCTGCACACGCCGGGGCACGCCTCGAACCAGCTCTGCTTCCTGGCCGAGCGCGAGCGGCTGCTGTTCACCGGCGACCACCTCATGCAGGGCTCCACCGTCGTGATCAACCCTCCCGACGGCGACATGGCCGTCTACCTCGCGAGCCTGCGGCTGCTCCTGGACGAGGACCTGGCGTTCATCGCGCCCGGGCACGGCTTCCTGATGGGCAAGCCGCACGAGATGGTCGAGCGGGTGCTCGTGCACCGCGCGGCGCGCGAGAACAAGGTGCTCGCGGCGCTGGCCGCCCACGGCCCGGCGGCGCTCGACGGACTGCTGCCGCACGTCTACGACGACGTGCCGGCGCGCATGCACCCGGTGGCGTCCCGCTCGCTGCTCGCGCACCTCGTCAAGCTGCGCGACGAGGGGCGCGCGGGCGAATCGGGCGGGCGGTGGCACGTTGCCGGGTCCTGATCGGCCGGTCCCGCGGCCGGACGCCCGCGGCCGCCGGGATGCGCCTGTCTACACCCTGACCCCGCGCAACACGATGGTGTGCGCACCGAACGCGTGCGCAACGCGCCGCGTGTCCGGATTGACGCTGCCAGCGAAGTAATCGAGTCGGCCGATCACCTCGACGTCGAGCCCTGCGGCGCCGAGCTGCGCCACGTAGTCGTCCTCCACGACCGCCCCCACGACGCACTCCGCCCAGAGCTTCGGATCGGCGCGCGACTTCTCGGAAACGGGCCTGGCGAGCGCAATGTCGGAGATCTGAAGGCGCCCGCCGGGCCTGAGCACGCGCGCGAGCTCGGCGAACGCGCGCGGCTTGTCCGGCACGAGGTTGAGCACGCCGTTGCTGGTGACGACGTCGATCGAAGCGTCCGGCAGCGGGATCTCCTCGGCGTTGCCCGCAAGCGGCTCGACGTTCCTCGCACCCATCGCGGCGACGTTGCGGCGCAGCTTGTCCAGCATGGCCTGGGTCATGTCCAGGCCGTACACCCTGCCGCCGGGGCCGGTGAGCGCGGCCGCGATCAGGGTGTCGGTGCCCGAACCGGAGCCGAGGTCGAGAACGACGTCGCCCGCGCGGATCGCGTTGGCGGCGAACGGATAGCCGACACCCGCGAACGACTCCGGCGCCGTGGCCGGGACGAGGTCGAGCTGGTGACCGGGATAGCCCACGAACAGGCAGGCGAGCCGGCCGGTCGGGAAGTGGAACGTCTTCTCCGGGTGGGTGGCGACGTCGGTGTACATGTCGGCCACCGCCTTGAAGATGAACTCCCGCTTGTCGCTGAAGATCGCGACCATGTTCTCCTCCTGGTGAGGTCCATGCCGGGGCGCCTAGAAGCTCTTGAGCAGGCTCTTGATGCGCTCGCCGAGCGGCGACGCCAGCTCGTCTTCGCGCAGCGCGCCCACCTTCTCCTTGAGCCGCCGCTCGAACTCCATGCGCGAGAAGCAGCTCTTGCAGGTTCGCAGGTGCTGCTCCAGCCACGCGTGCTCGTGCTCGCCGAGCTCGTGGTCGACGTACTCGAAGATCTGCTTCAGCGCCAGCTCGCAGTCGATCTGCTGTTTGGTCATTGCTCCCTGCCTTCGTTGCCGCACGCGCTCCGGGCCGCCGGGCCCGCCCGCTGCGGGACGGATTCAAGTTCGCCGCCATGGCCGGCCGGCGCCCCCGTGCCCGTGAGGCCGTAGGCCTGCGCCTGCTGCCAGAGCACCTTCTGCAGCGCGCCGCGCGCACGGGCGAGCCGCGAGCGCACGGTGCCGAGCGGAATCTCCAGCGTCGCCGCGATCTCCGCATAGCTGAACTCCTCGAGATCGGCGAGGATCACCACCACGCGATAGCGGTCGGGCAGTGCGGCGAGGGCGCGGTCGAGATCCTCGCGCAGGAGCTTGTCCAGAAACTCCTGCTCGGGATTGCTGAACCACAGCAGGAACGGCTGGTGCAGTCGCTCGAAGAGCGAGAAGCTCCCGTCCTCCGCGTCTTCGTCCGCGCGCTCGATCGATTCCAGCTGCGGCCGCGCGCCGGCGCGCCGCAGGCCGCTGATGAACGCGTTGTCGAGAATCCGGAAGATCCACGCGCGGAACGCTTCCTCGCTCTCCAGCGCATCGCGCGCCCGCCAGGCGCGCTCCACCGTTTCCGCGACGAGGTCCTCGGCATCGGCATCGTTGCGGGTCAGCCGGCGCGCGACGCCCTGGAGCGACCCCAGGAGCGCGAGCACGCGCGCCTCGAAGACTTCTCTCGAAACCGCCATCCGCCCTCCTCGTTCGAGGACGCAGCATCCCTCGAAACGGTTCCAGTCATCGCCCGTCTCGGGCGCCGGCCCTGACCCCCATCCAGTCTGCGCGGTCTCGCGACCGATGCTGCATCGCAAGATCCCGTGGAGGCGGACGCCGCGGGTTGGGACGAACCGGGTCCGTCCGCGCGCGCCGCGCCAATGCGCTGGAACCACTTCGACGGCGCCCGCGTCCTGAGCCGAAAGGGCGCAGCCGAGCGAGAACGCGCCCGCTGCCAGGAGGCGTCGATCATGAGCGTCACCATCGCTCGCGTTCCGGTCGCAGAGCCGCCGTGCGTGAACGCGTGCGCACCCCGGGGCGGCGACGCTCGCAGTTCGGACGGCTCGCTGCTCCCCCGCACCCGGATCGGCCACCGCTTCTCGCTCGTCGAGCACGATCCGCTGACGATCGCCGCGGAGCCGGGGTTGATCGTTCGCGTCCGCAGCGGGTCGATATGGGGTAGTCAGCCGGGCGATGGCGAGTGCTGCCTCGCGCGCGCGGGGGAAAGCCTCGCCGCCCGCCGCAGCGGGTGGCTCGTCGTGCACGCCGTCGGGCGCAGCGAGATCGAA
Organism: Betaproteobacteria bacterium; assembly: GCA_019137045.1. Lineage (GTDB taxonomy): Bacteria > Pseudomonadota > Gammaproteobacteria > Burkholderiales > SG8-39 > JAGVSZ01. The sequence continues at coordinate 1,133 of JAGVSZ010000424.1, read as the reverse complement.
ATCGAGCTGCCGCAGCCCGGCGACGAGCGCCCATCACCGGGGCTCGAACCGATCACGATCGTTCCCTAGCCGCGTGCGCCTCGAGCGAAGGCACGCAGGCCATCGACAGCAAGGAGATCCCTACCATGACCGCGACTACACCGAGCCCGAAGCGCGTCGACGTCGCCACGCTGGAAGAGAAGGTAAAGGCGATGTACCGCGACGTCGCGCTGCATCCGCACGGGCAATTCCACTTCGAGATGGGCCGCGCGCTGGCCGAGCGGCTCGGCTACGCGCCCGCCGACCTCGACGCGATTCCAGCGCAGGCGATCGACTCGTTCGCCGGCGTCGGGTATTACTTCGATCTCGCGGCGCTCGCGCCCGGCGAGACAGCCGTCGATCTGGGCAGCGGATCGGGGATGGACACGTTCGTCGCCGCGCTCATGGTGGGCCGGGGCGGACGCGTGATCGGCGTCGACATGACCGACGAGCAGCTCGCCAAGGCCGAGCGCCTGCGCACGGCGGCCGGCTTCGAGCACGTCGAATACCGGAAGGGCTACATCGAATCGACCGGGCTCGCGGACGCGAGCTGCAACGCGGTGATCAGCAACGGGGTGGTCAATCTCGCGCCCGAGAAGGACAAGGTGTTTCGCGAGGCCGCGCGCCTGCTCGCGCGCGGCGGTCGGCTCGCGCTCTCCGACATCGTCACCGAGGTGCAGTTGCCGGAAGGCATCACGTGCAACGCGACGCTGTGGGCCGCGTGCATCGGCGGCGCGATGCAGGGCGACGCCTACGTCGCCGCAATCGAGGCTGCCGGTCTGCGCGTGCGGCGCGTGAAGGACAACCCGGCTTACCGCTTCATCTCGGACAGCGCCCGGGGCGCAACGAAGAAGTACGGCGTCAAGAGCGTCTCGATTCTGGCGGTCAAAGAGTAGTTCGCAACCTGCCGGGCGCAAGCACGCGCCGGGCGCCTCCCCAGTCACCCAGGAGAACTCAGACGATGACCACCAGGCAGACGAAATACCTGTTCACCGTGACGCACTTCGACGGCGATCCCGACCGCGTCGCGACACCGCTCGTACTCGCCAACAACGCGCTCGCCGCGGGCGGGGACGTGCTGCTCTGGCTCACGGTCGACGGCGCGAACCTCGGCA
>JAGVSZ010000413.1 GCA_019137045.1 Betaproteobacteria bacterium | reverse complement strand
CGGGCTCGCGCCGCTCGCGGTGCGGCCCGCCCTGCAGCGGCGCGGCATCGGCACGGCGCTGATGCGCGCCGCGCTCGCCGGCGCGCGCGAGGCGGGCTACGGGTTCGTGGTGCTGCTCGGCGATCCCGCGTACTACCGGCGCTTCGGGTTCCGCACCGCGACGACGCTCGGGCTCGCGTGCGAGTTCGACGCGCCGGAAGAGGCGTTCATGGCGCTCGAGCTCGCCCCCGGCGCGCTCTCCGGCGCCGGCGGGCTGGTGCGCTACGAGCCGGAGTTCGACGCCGCGCTGTGAGCGCTCAGCGCGGCGCGCGCTTGCAGTTCTCGAACAGCCGCTTCCCGTCCTCCTCCAGCTGCGCGTCGTCGCCCTGCGTGCGCAGGTCGGTGCGGCCGTTCGAGTAGCCGACGCCCGACGCCGCGCGCGTCGCGTCGAGGCGGAACTCGCGCTCGGGAAACATCACCATCGCGGCCTTTCCGCCCTCGAGGTAGCGCACGACCAGCGTCTTGTTGCCGTCGCACTTGTAGACGGCCGCGTCGGCCGGATACCACGGACGATCGGCGGCCGGCGTGCTGCCGAACGGCCACCAGCTCGAGCACCCGGCGAGCGCCGCGACCGCGCCCGCCGCCCAGAGACTCCCTCTCCTCACGACACCTCCTCCAATCGAATCAGCATTCCGGCTCGCCCGGCGCGGGGGCCGGCGCGGGATCGAAGCCAAACCGCGCCGGCACCGCCGCCGCCTTGATCGCGCTCAGCGGCACGCGCCTGCGCCCGAGGTGGAGCGCGAGGTCGGGCAGCGCCCCGGCGGTGAGCGCCGCGAGCGACTCCTCGCCCGCCGGGCCGGCCGCGGTCTCGATGCGATCGAGGAGCCGCGGCAGGTCGCGGTCGAGCAGCACGCCCGGCCCGAGCTCGGTCTCGAGCAGCAGCATTCCCGCGTCGTCGATCCACGCCGCGCGCACCGCGGACGCCGCCTGCCCGGTGTGCGTCTCGAGCGATTCGCCGTCGCCGCGCAGGCGGTACACGATCGGCGTGTACTCGAGCGCGACGAACACGCGCTGCGGCCCGTTCTGGAAGAACCAGCGCCCCGCGTCGTCGTGCGCGTAGTTGCGGCCGATGAAGTCCACCACCGCCTCGTTCGCGATGCGCTCGAACACCGCTTCGCCCGCGCGCGGCTGGCGCGACTTCACCAGCCAGTTGCCGCGCCGGTCGAGCCGCAGCCAGCCGAACACGTTCGGCACGTTCGGCCACTTCTGCATCGCACGGATGACGATCTCGTCCACGACGGCGGGTCGCAAATGGAGCGCGGCTAGAATGCCACAGAAATGCGCCCGCTCTTGCGCCCGGCTCAGTGACCGCCGCCGCCCTCGCGCTCGTCCTCGCCGCGGCGCTCGCACACGCGACCTGGAACTACTTCCTGAAGCGCGCCCGCGGCGGCGCCGGCTTCATGACGCTGGTCGCGGCGACCGCGGCGGTGATCTGGGCCCCGCTCGCCGCGGGGCAGTGGCTCTACGTCGGCTACGAGTTCCGGCTCGTCCACCTGTGGCCGATCGTCGTGAGCGCGCTCGTGCACACGGTCTACTTCCTGCTCCTCGACCGCGGCTACCGGCACGGCGACCTTTCCGTCGTCTATCCGCTCGCGCGGGCGACCGGCCCGGTCCTCACCATCGGTGTCGCGATCGCGTTTCTCGGCGAGCGCCCGGGCGCGCTCGCGCTTGCGGGCGCAGCGCTCGTCATCCTCGGTGCCTACCTCCTGACCGGGAACCCGCTGCGCCTCTTCTCGCGCGACCGCCCCAGGGGCGCAGGCTTCGCGCTCCTCACCGGCTGCACGATCGCGCTCTACACCGTGGTGGACAAGATCGCGGTGAGCCACTACCTGATCCCACCGATCGTGTTCGACTGGGCGTGCCTCGCGCTGCGCGTCGTCACGCTGTGGCCGATCGCGACGTGGCAGGCGCCCGACGCGCTCGCCGCGTCGTGGCGGGCCGACCGGCGCTGGATCGTGCTGGTCGCGATCCTGTCCCCGCTCGCCTACATCCTGGTCCTCACCGCGATGGCGTTCACGCCGGTGAGTTACGTCGCGCCGGCGCGCGAGTTGAGCATCCTCTTCGCCGCGCTCATGGGGACGCGGTTCCTGAAGGAGGCCGACGCCAGGCGAAGACTCGTCGCCGCGAGCCTGATCGTCGCCGGCATCGCCGGCCTCGCGCTCGGCTGAGGCGGATGCTAGAGTGAAGCGCCCGCACGCGCGCGCAAGTCGGCCATGATCACCGCGATCGTTCTCTTCAAGCTCCCCGCCGGCATGACGCGCGAGCAGTACGCGGCGAAGGCGCGCGAATACGCTGCCGCCTGGGGCGCCAACCCCGACCTCGTCCGCGCGAACTACCTGTACGACGCCGAGCGCGGCTGCGGGGGCGGGGCCTACACGTGGAAGTCGGTCGCCGACGCGCAGAAGTGGCATGGCAAGGCGTTCCGGAAGCTCGTCGCGGGGCTCCACGGCAGCGAGCCGACCTTCGCCTACTACGACACCCCGATCCTGGTCGACAACGGGGCGCGCCACGTCCGCGCAGCGGACTGAGCGGCACAGGATCGCCGTGAGCGCACCCGCACCGGGCGAGATCACCGCGGACACCCAGACTGCCAGGGTGTTCGAGTGGCGGCGCGGTTTCAACGCGATGCACGTCATCGACCTCGGCGTGCGGCTCGGGCTGTTCGGCGCGATCGCGAAGTCCCCTGGCGTCACGCCGGGCGAGGTCGCAGCAACGCTCGGCCTGCACGCGCCGTACGTCGAGACCTGGTGCACCACCGCCTACTCGTTCGGGATGCTCGAGGGCGGCGACGACCGGAAGTTCCGCCTCGCCCCGTTCATGGACCAGATCCTTGCGAACCCCGGGCACCCGCGCTACCTGGGCGGCTACGTGCGCCTCGGGACCGAGTTCGCGACCGAGGACTTCCGCTTCTGCCGCGACGCGTTCCGCAGCGGCGCGACCGTGCCGTTCCAGGGACGGAGCGACGCGTTTGCCGAGACCGTCGCGCAGGCGACCGCGGGCCTGCAGGTTCTGAGCGCACGCAAGGTTCTCCCGGGGCTGCCCGGTCTGACGGAGAAGCTCGAAGCGGGCGGCGCGATCCTCGAAGTCGGGTGCGGCGCCGGCCGCCACCTGCTGCAGCTCGCCAAGGCGTTTCCGGGCGCGCGCTGCGTCGGCTCGGAGATCGACCCGTTCGGGCTCGCGGCGGCACGCGCCGCGATCGCCGCGGCGGGCGTCGCGGATCGCGTCACGTTCGCCGCGGGCGATCTCGCCACGGCGGTGCCGGCGGGCGGGTTCGACGCCGTCGTGATGATCGAGGTGCTGCACGAGATCGCCCCCGGCGCGCGCCAGGGCGTGATCGACGGCTGCGCGCGCGCGCTCGCACGCGGCGGCTGGCTGGTGATCATCGACGAGACCTACCCGGAGACGCTCGCTGAATCGCGCCGTTCCGAGTTCCTGTTCCCGGTGCAGACGGGGATGGAGGAACTGGCGTGGGGGAACGTCATCCCGACGCGCGGCGAGCAGGAGCGTCTCTTGCGCGCGGCCGGATTCACCGGCGCGATCGACCGCTCGCTGATCGGCGAAGGGTTCACGCTGCTGACGACGCGCAAACCCTGAGCCCAGGCTCAGAGCGCGGCGGCGAACTTCGGATACGTCTCGGCGATCTCGTCGCGGATCGGACCGCGGATGAGCGCGAGCACCCGCGGGTCGGGCTCGGGCGTCGTCGGCACCCGCGCCGGGCAGTCGAACTCGAAGCCGGTGTTCGCGACGATCTCCTCGACGGTGTGGCCCGGGTGCACGCTCTCGAGCGCGAAGCGCCGGCGCGCCTGGTCGAACGCGAGCAACCCCAGCCCGGTGAGCAGCTTCCACGGCCCGCCGGGGCGGTAGACCCCGGGCGGGCTCGTCCCCGGAGCGCTCACGAAATCGACCTTCCGCACGAACACGCGCGGCGTGTGCTCCTCGCGGAAGAGGATCACCCGCGGCACGACGAAGTACAGGTATGCCGACCCGAACGAGCCCGGCCAGCGCACGTCCACCCGCGGGTACTCGCCTGCACCGACCAGGTTGATGTTCGCGGCGCCGTCGATCTGGCCGCCGCCGAGGAAGAACACGTCGACGCGTCCCTGCGCCGCGCGGTCGAACGTCTCCACCCCGCCGTTGGTGAAGTCGGTGTGCCTGCGCGAGCCGAGGATGGTCACGCGCAGCGCGCCGCCGGCGAGCGCGCGCGCGACCAGCGCCGCCGAGCCGGGGATCGGCGACTGGTTGCCGATCACCACGCTGCGGCTGCCTTCCAGGAGGCGCGCGATCGCGCCGATCAGGATCTCGGTCTTCGAGGCGCTCATGTTCTCTCGGCGGCCGGCGCGGCGGCGAGCCAGGCGGCGAGCCAGGACGCGAACCCCTCGCGCGTGCGCGCCGCCTGCGCGTAGCGCCCGAGCGCGGCGTCGTCGGGCGCGTACCGCCCCGGCAGGCCGAGCGGCCAGGCGCCGCGCGGCGCGAGCGCGATCCGCTCGACGTAGAGCGCGGGAATCACCGCGCCGGCGCGCTCGGGATCCTGGAGCAGGTCGTCGTCGACCACCTCCTCGACGGTGACGGCGGTCGCGCGCGCCGCCTGCGCCATGTTCACGAGGTCGCGCGAGCGCCCGATGAACACGTTGCCGTGCCTGTCGGCGCGCGGCGCGTGGAACAGCGCGACGTCGGGGCGGAGCGCGGGGAGCACAACCACCGGATCGCCCGGCGCGAACGGATTGTCGATCACCTTCCAGTCCGGCCGGTGCGCGACGAGGTCGCTGCCGAGCAGGCCGCGCAGCGGGATGAACGGCAGGCCCTTCATTCCGGCCTGGATCGCGGCGTGGATCGCCGGGCAGGTGGCATCGAGGATCCGCACGCTGCCCTCGCGCGCGGCGGCCGCGAAGCGCGGCCCGGTGCCGTACTCGCCGATCGACACCGCGGAAGTCTCGATCGCGGCGACGCAGCCGGCGCCGATCAGCGCGTCGGCCTGGATGCTGCTCGTCGGCACGCAGACCAGGCGCAGCCCCCGCGCCGGCCGGCGCACGAGCTCGCGCGTCGCCGCCATCGCCACGCCGAACGGCGCGCTCGGGACCGCGACCGTCGCACCGTCGGGAATCGCGGCGGCGAGCGCGGCGAGGTCGCAGAAGGAGTCCATGGGCGCGGGAGTATGCGCCGGTTTCGCGACGATCGGCGTCGCTATACTGCGCCCCTTGCCCGAGGAGCGCCCGATGGCCCGCCTGCCCTACCCCGACGCCGACCGCCCCGAGCTCGCCGCGCTGGTCGGGCGCATCAAGCGCGAGCGCGGCGGCCGCGTGCTCAACCTCTACCGCATGCTCCTGCACAGCCCGCCGCTGGCCGAGGGCTGGCTCGGCTTCCTCACGTCGGTACGGCAGCAGGGCGTGCTCGCGGGCCGCTACCGCGAGCTCGCCATCCTGCGCATCGCGGTGATCAACGGCGCGCGGTACGAGTTCGTGGCGCACGTGCCCTTCGCCCTGAAGGAGGGCCTGACGCAGGCGCAGCTCGACGCGCTCGCCGCCGACCGCTCGCCGGACGGACTGACGGACGCCGACCGCGCCGTGCTGGACTACGCCGAGGCGATGACCCGCGCGGTGCGGGTCCCGGACGACGTGTTCGCGCGGGCGCGGGCACGGTTCTCCGAGCGCGAGCTGGTCGAGCTCACCGTGACGGTCGCCGCGTACAACTGCGTCTCGCGCTTTCTCGAGGCGCTCCAGGTCGACCACGAGTAGGAGCGGCGATGCTGCGCGAGCACTTCACCTTCGTCCACCGCCTGCGGGTCCGCTGGGCCGAAGTGGACCGCCAGGACGTCGTCTTCAACGTCAACTACTTCCTCTACTTCGACGTGGCCATGGCGGAGTACTGGCGCGCGATCGGGTTCGACTACCCGCGCGAGATCGTGGCGCTCGGCATGGACATCTACGCGATCAAGGCGACCGCCGAGTACCACGGGTCCGCGGGCTACGACCAGCTCCTCGACGTGGGCTGCCGGGTGGCGCGCATCGGGCGCTCGTCGATGGTGCTCCTCCACGGCATCTGGCGCGGCGAGGAGCACCTCACCAGCGGCGAGCTCGTCTACGTCAACGCGGACGTGAAGACGAAGCAGTCGGCGCCGTGGCCGGCGTTCCTGCGCGATCGGGTCCTCGCCTACGAGCGCACGCCGCCGGAAGTCGTGGGCGCGCGCAGCCCCTAGGGCGCGCGCGGCGCCGCGAGCCGGTCGATCATCGCCTTCACCGCGGCGATCTGCGGCCCGGCCTTCGTCATGTAGTCGGGCCCGGTGTAGCCCCACCAGTCCCAGCAGGCGCGCGGGTTGAACACGAAGCTCCAGCGCAGGCCGGCCATGCTCCAGCCGTTGCGGCCGATCGTCTGCGGATAGAGCACGATCAGCCGGTTCGTATCGGCCCAGCGGTTGTACCCGGCGTCGCGAACGAAGCGCTCGCCGATCGCCTCGGCGCTCTGGCGGCAGCCGTGGAACGCGACGTGCACCCGGCAGCGCGCCGACTCGCACGCGCGCGGCACGTACGCGAAGCCGGCGTCGGCGAGGCTGATCGAGTGCGCGTCGCCCGCGGCGAAGCGCTTCTGGTCGAAGCGCAGGACGCGGCCCGACTCGGCGCCCGCGGGGGGGTCGAGCGGCCCGAGCAGCTGCGCGAGCAGGGCGCCGGCCGCGTCGTAGTCGCAGTCGTTGATGAACGGCGGCGCAGTGACCGCGCACGCGAGGCCGGCGCTCGCGGTCACCAGCGCGTGTCCGGCAGGCCGGTCGTGCACGAACGCGATGCGCTCCGGCGCGACGCCGACGCGCAGGTAGAACGCGCGCAGCGCTGCGACCACCGACGCGTCCACCGTCTCGTCCCGCGTCCCCGAGAACAGCCAGACGCGCGCGCGGCCGAGGTGCGCCGTCGGGTCGATCGCGCCGGTCCGCGCGAGCAGCGCGGTCTGCGCGGCGAGGACGTCGGTCGCCGGCAGCGGCGTCCACGCGCCCGGGGTCATGCAGTTGAAGCGCGCGGTGAAGACCGAGCCCTGCGCGCAGTAGTACGGACCGGCCGCGAACACGCCCGCGCCGGACACCGCGCCCGAGTGCGCGACGTGGAACTGCACCGCCATGTAACCGCCGGAGGAGAGCCCGGAAACGGTCACGCCCTGCGCCTCGGCGCCGAGCGCAGGCAGCGGATCGGCGCCCTGCGCGGACGCGGCGCAGGCGACGAGCGCGAGGAGGAGAGCGCGGACCGGATGCACGCCTCCGTATAATAGGTCCCCTTCCGCCCTCCTTCCGACGAGGCCCCCGATGCAGCTCCGCGACAGGCTCTACATCAACGGCGCGTGGACCGCGCCGCACGGCAAAGGCACGATCGACGTCCACTGCGCCGCCACCGAGGAGGTGATCGCGCGCATCCCGGAGGGCGACGAGCACGACGCCGCCGTCGCGGTCGCGGCCGCGCGCGCGGCGTTCGAGGGCTGGGCCGCGACGCCGCCGGCCGAGCGCGCCGCGTTCCTCGGCAGGATCCAGGAGGGCATGAAGGCGCGCGCGGAGGAGATCGGCAAGACGATCGCGCAGGAAGTCGGCATGCCGGTGAAGCTCGCCACGCGCATCCAGGCCGGCTCGCCCACGTTCACGTTCGGCATGTACGCGAAGCTCGGCGCCGGCTTCCAGTGGGAGGAGAAGGTCGGCGCCTCGATCGTGGTGCGCGAGCCGGTCGGCGTGGTGGCGTGCATCACGCCGTGGAACTACCCGCTGCACCAGATCGCCGCGAAGGTCGCGCCCGCCCTCGCCGCCGGCTGCACGGTGGTGCTCAAGCCCTCCGAGATCGCGCCGCTCAACGCCTTCATCCTGGCCGAGATCGTCGACTCCGTCGGGCTGCCGCGGGGCGTGTTCAACCTCGTCACCGGCTTCGGTCCGGTGGTCGGCGAGGCCCTCGCGCGGCACCCCGACGTCGACATGGTGTCGTTCACCGGCTCGACGCGCGCCGGCAAACGCGTGTCGGAGGTCGCCGCGGCCACGGTGAAGCGCGTGGCGCTCGAGCTCGGCGGCAAGAGCGCCGCGGTGGTGCTCGACGACGCCGACCTCGCCGCGGCGGTGAAGGGCACGGTGTCGGCGTGCTTCCTCAACTCGGGCCAGACGTGCAGCGCGCACACGCGCATGCTGGTGCCCGAGTCGCGCTACGCGGAGGCGGCGAAGCTCGCCGCCGAGGAGGCGCAGCAGTACGCCCTCGGCGACCCGTTCGACGAGAAGACGAAGCTCGGGCCGCTCACTTCCGCCGCCCAGCGCGAGCGCGTGCGCGGGTACATCCGCAAGGGGCTCGAGGAGGGCGCGGCGCTCCTCGCCGGCGGGCCCGACGCGCCGGAGGGGCTCGGCAAGGGCTACTACGTGAAGCCCACCGTGTTCGGCAAGGTGAACCCGAAGTCGACCATCGCGCAGGAGGAGATCTTCGGGCCGGTGCTGTCGATCATCACCTACCGGGACGAGGCCGAGGCGATCCGCATCGCCAACGACACCCCGTACGGGCTCGGCGGCGGCGTGTGGTCGGCGAGCGAGGAGCGCGCGCTGAAGGTCGCGCGGCGGCTGCGGACCGGCCAGGTGGACATCAACGGCGCACCGTTCAACATGTTCGCGCCCTTCGGCGGCTTCAAGCAGTCGGGGCACGGCCGCGAGCTCGGGAAGTTCGGGCTCGAGGAGTTCCTCGAGCTGAAGGCGATGCAGCTCAAGCCCGAAGAGAAGCCGAAGGCCTGAGCGCGCGCCCGATGCCGGCCGAGCGCCGCTTCGTCCTCGGCGTCGACCTGGACGGCGTCTGCGCGGACTTCTACGGCGGGCTCAAGCCGGTCGCGGCCGAGTGGCTCGGCGTGGACCTCGCGCGCCTGCCCGACCGGGTGTCGTGGACGCTGCCCGAGTGGGGCGTCGACCGCGCTCCCGGCGGCTACGACGCCCTGCATCGCTTCGCGGTGACGCAGCGCGAGCTCTTCCGGCGGCTCCCGCCGATGCCCGGCGCGCCGCAGGCGCTGCGCGAGCTCTCGGCGCACGACGTGCGCATCCGCATCATCACCCACCGGCTCTTCATCAAGTACTTCCACCAGGTGGCGGTGCGCCAGACGATCGAGTGGCTCGACTGCCACGACATCCCGTACTGGGACCTCTGCTTCATGCGCGAGAAGGCGGCGGTGGGCGCCGACCTCTACGTCGAGGATTCGCCCGAGAACATCGCCCGGCTGCGCGCACAGGGGCTGAAGACGATCGTCTTCTCGAACTCGACCAACGAGCACCTCGCCGGGCCGCGCGCGCACGCCTGGGACGAGGTCATCGGCCTCGTCCTGGCGGAGAAGGCCGCGTGGGAGGCGCGCGCCTGAGCCGCACCTGAGCCGCGCCGGGCGGCGCCCCGGACGAGACGCACCGGCGTCACGCGCCCGGCGCCCGCGGGAACAGTCCGACCACGAAGTCCACGAACGCGCGCACCTTCGCCGAGAGGTGCCGGCCCTGCGGGTAGACGACCGAGATCGGGTAGGGCTCGGCGTGCTGCCAGTCGGGGAGGATCGGGCGCAACGCGCCTGACGCCACCCAGCGGCTCGCGAACAGGTCGAGCGTCTGCACGACGCCGGCGCCGCTCACCGCCGCGTCGACCATCGCTTCGCTGTTGCTGACCGCGAGCCGGCTGCCGGGCCTGCGGACGATGCGTTTGCCGTCCTGCTCGAACGTCCAACCGTGCACCTCCCCGCGCGCGACCGAGTAGAGACCCAGGCAGTTGTGGTCGTCGAGATCGTCCGGGTGCGCGGGCGCGCCGTGCAGCGCGAGGTAGTCGGGCGACGCATAGGTGCCCCACTTCGCCGCGTACACCCGCCGCGCGACCAGCGTGGAATCGCTCAGCGGGCCGAGGCGGACCGCGGCGTCGACCCCCGACTCGACGAGGTTGGCGTGGCGGTCCTCGAGGAGCGCAAGCACCTGCAGCTCGGGGTATTGCGCCGCAAAGCGCGGCAGCGCGGGAACGATGTACTGCCGCCCGAGCGGGGCCGGCATTTCCACGCGCAGGACGCCGCGGGGCACGCTCTTTCCGGCGCCGAGCACGGCCTCCGTCTCCTGGACGTCGGCGAGGATCCGGCGGACGTGCTCCAGGTAGGCGGCACCGTCGTCGGTGAGGCTCAACCGCCGGGTCGTACGGTTCAGGAGCTTGACGCCCAGCCGCCCCTCCAGACTCGAAATGTGAGCGGTCACACTTGCTTTCGACAAGTCCAGGCGGTCAGCTGCGCGCGAAAAGCTCCCGAGTTCGACGACCCAGTGAAACACCTCCATGCTGGTCAGGCGGTCCATTGAGGCCGTCGTTTTATTTAGCGATTGCGAACAGTTATTTCGATATTACCCTGTTTTTTTGGCACCGACGAACATTCAATATTCGCCCCATCGAGCTCGCGGCACCCCGGTGTCCGCAGGCTCGAAAAGCAGAGCAAACCTTCAACCCACACTGGAAAGGAAACGAACCATGAAGCGCAACCTGATCGTCGTCGCAGCCCTCGGTCTCGCCCTGAGCGCGAACGCCGTCCTCGCGGACAACAACTGGGCGTTCGACGACGCCTACTGGAAGCAGGGCGAGACGGTCCAGTCCGTCCAGTCGACGCAGGCGACCGTGGCCCAGGGCCGGTACGACCAAGTCGACCGCTACAACCCGTAACTCATCGACCCTCACCAGGAGAGCACCATGATCCGCAAAACCCTCATCGCCGCCGTGCTCGCGCTCGGCACCACCGCCGCGTTCGCCGACAACAACTACACGTTCGACGACGCCTACTGGAAGCAGGGCGGGACGATCCAGTCCGTCCAGTCGACGCAGGCGACCGAGTCCCAGGGCCGGTACGACCAGGTCGATCGCTACAACCCGTAATGCCCGACGCCGGGGCGCCGGGACGCGAGTCCCGGCCTCCCCGAGCCTCGGCCAGGAGGCTGACATGAACACCCTGAAACTGCATCTTTCCGGCATCGCGGCGCTCGCCGCCGCGGCGCTGGCGCTGTTGTTCGCGCCCATCCATGCGCGCGCCGAGACCGGCATCTCGGACCGCCACGAGGTTCCCGTCTTCGTCCTCGACCGCATCGAACTCGCCACCGACGCGCACCAGCGCGCAGCCTGAACGGCGCGACGAGAGAAAATGTGCGACTCTAGCTTTCCGCGCCCGGCCGCGGCCCAGTGCGCGCCGCGCTCGGAGCTCGGTTCGAGGGAGATGCTGCAATGCTCGTCGTCACCGGAGGATCAGGACGCGTCGCGCACGCGGTCGGCGTCGCGCTCGCGTCGGCGCCGGGCAGCAAGCGCCTCGCGCTGCTGAAGCCGGGGACCGCGGCCGGGCTTCCGGCGGGGTTCGCGCTCCAGCACGCATCCCTCGGCTCCCCCAGGGAGCGCGCGCGCCTGCTGGACGGCGCCGCGGACCTCGTGCTGGTGCCGAGCTTCGAGCAGCGCGTGACCGAGCAGCAGATGGGGCTCGCGGCCATGGCGCGCGACGCGGGCGTGCGGCGCGTCCACCTGCTCTCGGCCGCCGGCGCCGATGCGCGCTCTCCGGTGACGCTCCTGCGCTGGCTCGGCCTGCTCGAGCGCGAGGTCATCGCCTCCGGCCTGCCGCACACGATCCTGCGCTGCATGCCCTACATGCAGTCGATCCCGCTCTTTACCCGGCGCGACGCGGACGGCTGGAAGGTCGTCGGGCCGTTCCGCGATTCGGCCTTCGCCTGGCTCGACGCGCACGACGCCGGCAGCGCCGTCGCGCGCCGGGTCGCCGCCGCGGCCGCCGACAGCGTTGCGTGCGACCTGTCCGGCCCCGCGGAGTGGGGTTTCGCGGCCGTCGCGGAGCAGCTCGGCGCGGCGCTCGGCGAGCCGGTGCGCTACGTCGATGTCGGCCGGCCCGAGGCCGCGGGCATGCTCGAGGCGAACGGCATCGCACCCGGGCGCATCCGGGCCATCACCGAGTACTGGGACTACCTCGCGAGCGGGGTGCTCCGGTGCGGCTGCTGCAGCGGGGCCGACGCCCTGCTCGCCCGGCCCCGCCGCACCCTCGCCGAGTATCTGCGCGAGTACGCGGCCGAGCTCGTGCAGGTCGCCTGAGCCGGCGGGCGCCCCGGCTCGTGTCGAACTTCGAGGACATCGCCGGCTCGCCGCTCTTTCTCGTCGGGCTCGCGTTCGGGCTCGTCGGCCTGCTCCAGATGGCCGCCGGTTTCGTCGTGCTGTTCCGGCGCCAGCCGGTGGGCTTCGCGGTGCGGCTCGTGATCGGGCTCGCGGTCACCGCGGTCGGGCTGCTCGCGACCGTCGTCGCCGTCGGGATGCGCGGCTACCAGGCGCTCGCGCGGGAGGAGGTCGCCGCCCGCATCACGGTGAAACCGAGCGCGCCCCAGCGCTTCGACGCGCAGGTGCGGTTCCCCGACGGGCGCACCGCCGGATACGTGATCGCCGGCGACGAGCTGTACGTCGACGCCCAGATCCTGAAGTGGAAGCCGCTCGCGAACGTCCTCGGGCTGCACACCGCCTACGACCTCGACCGGATCGCCGGTCGTTACCGGTCGGTGGAGCAGGAGCGCACCGCGCTGCGCACGGTGTACCCGCTCGGTGCGCCGCGCGCCCTCGACCTGCTCGCGCTGCGCAAGCGGGGCGCGTGGCTCGCGCCCCTGTACGACGCGGAATACGGATCGGCGAGCTTCGTGCCGGTGGACCGCCCGATGGAGCTCGAGGTGCGCGTGTCGACCACCGGCCTGCTGCTGCGCGAGGCGAAGCCCTAGGCGCGCGCCGCCCTTCAGCGCGGCGCGGCGAGCGCGAGCTCGAACTTCTCCAGCCCCACCTGGATCAGGTCGCCGGCAGCGAGCCGCTGCCAGTCGTCCGGGATCGGCTTGCCGTTCACGCGCGGCGGCTTGCCCTCGACGCGCGCGATGAAGTAACCCTGCGGCCGGCGGAAGATCGCGGCGTACTCGTCGCCGCGCCGCCCGAGCGCGACGAGCGCGCGGTCGAGCGCGATTTCGCGCCCGCCGTCCTGGCCGGCGACGCGGAGCACCCCCTCCGGGAGCTTCAGGTCGAGCGCGCGCGCGTCCGCCCCGGGCGACCGGCCGAGCGGCCCCGCGGCGGTCCCCGCGTCCGACGCGTGGAAGATCATCGTCCGCTCGCCGTCCTGCCCCACGACGCTCTTGTGGTCGACGTACCGCAGCTGGAAGTCGATGATCTCGACCACGTCGCCGTGGCGCATGAGATGACGTGCGATCCGGGTCCCGTTCACGAAGGTGCCGTTCGCGCTGTCGAGGTCGTGCAGGATGTGGTCGTTGCCCACCAGTTCGATCGCGGCGTGCTGCTTGCTCACCGCCTGGTCCTCGAGGCGGATGCCGACGCCCTCGGCGCGGCCGATCACCACCCGGTCGCGCTCGATGAACCAGGACCCGAGGGCGGCACCGGCGCGCGTCGCGACGAGTTTCGCCACGGCCGTCGCCTCACGCCCCGAGCTTGGTGCGCAGCCAGCCGAAGAAGCCCTGCGGCTCGGGCTCGGGCGCGCGCCTCGGCTCGCGCTTGCGATCGACGCGCACCACCACCACCGAGATGTTGTCGCGCCCGCCGCGGTCGTTCGCCATCGCCACGAGCGTGGACGCCGCGAGGTCGAGGTTCGGCGCCAGGACCTCGAGCGCGGCGGCGATGTCGCCGTCCTCGACCAGGTCGTGCAGCCCGTCGGTGCACAGCAGGTACACGTCGCCCGCGAGCACCTCGTGCTCGCCGAGGTCCGGCGCCATCTGCTCGGCGGCGCCCAGCACCCGGGTCACGAGCTGCCGGCTGCGCGAGACGCGCGCCTCCGCGCTCGTCATCTGGCCCGCGGCGAGCTGGCTCTGGACGAACGAGTGGTCGGTGGTCAGCCGCTCGAGTCTTCCGGCGCGCCAGCGGTACACGCGCGAGTCGCCGACGTGCGCGATCGACACGCGCTCGCCCTGGAACCAGGCGAGCGCGAGGGTCGTGCCCATGCCCTTCAGCGCCGGATCGGCGCGCGCGCGCTCCAGGATCGCCCGGTTCGCCGCCGCGAACGCGGCGTGGGTCGCGGCCCGCGGCGCGAGGTTCTGGCCGGCGAGCAGCGATTGCACCAGCGTCGCCGTCGCGAGCCTGGACGCCACCTCGGCGCCCTTGTGCTCGGCCATGCCGTCGGCCACCGCGACGACGCCGCGCTCCGCGTCGGTGACGTAGCTGTCCTCGTTGAAGCTGCGCACCCGTCCGAGGTCGGAGCGGGCCGCGACGTCGAGCGTGATGCGGCTCATCGGCGCCGCCTCGCCCTCCGGGCGCGCGATTGCGGCCGCCGCGCGCCTCCGCCCGCTCCGCCGCCGCGTCGCTGCCATGACGTTGACATAACTCGGAATTCTCGCCCGGTTGGCCGGAAAGCACCAGCCGGACCCGCCCATTGTGTCCCGATGGAATCGGTGATCGCCCCCGATGTTAGGGCGGCACCCCTACCCCGCAAAAAGAAATAGTTTGGATTCCAGCGCTTATGGCCGGCCGCAGGCACGGGATTCTTGCGACAATCGGACTCATGCAAGAGGCGAGCCAGGCGATCGTCACCGGCCGGCTGGGCCGCTACGAGCTGCTCGGGGAGCTCGGTCGCGGCGCGATGGGCGTCGTGTTCCGGGCGCGCGATCCGATCATCGACCGGGTGGTCGCGCTGAAGACGATCGACCCCGGCCGCTCCGGCGCGGCGCACGCGGGCTTCACGGAGCGGTTCTTCCAGGAGGCGCGCTCGGCCGGCCGGCTCAACCACCCCAACATCGTCACCATCTACGACGCGGGCGAGGCGGCCGGGCAGGCCTACATCGCCATGGAGTACCTGGAAGGCACCAGCCTGCGCCAGATGCTCGACGAGCACGCGGTCCTGCCGGTCCAGCGCGCGGTCGAGGTCGCCGGCCAGGTCGCGCGCGGCCTCGCGTACGCGCACGAGCACGGCGTCGTCCATCGCGACATCAAGCCGGCCAACATCATCATCCTGCGCAATCGCCGGCCCAAGATCACCGACTTCGGCATCGCGCGGCTCGGCGAAGCCGACGTCCTGGCCGGCAGCCGCGCCGGCTCGCCGAAGTACATGTCGCCGGAGCAGATCCGCGGCGACGGCGCGCTCGACGGCCGCAGCGACCTCTTCTCGCTCGGGGCGGTGCTGTACGAGATGCTCACCGGCCGCCAGCCCTTCGCCGGCGTCGAGGTGATCGACATCATGCGCGCGGTGCTCGAGAGCACGCCGGCGCCGCCGAGCGCGCACAACGCGGGCGTCCCGCCGGAGCTCGACGCCCTCGTGCTGCGCATGCTCGCGCAGCGGCCCGACGAGCGCCACCCGAGCGCGCGCTGGCTGTACCGCGAGTTGCGCCAGATCGAGGAGCGCATCGAGAAGGCGCCGGCAAAGGCGCCCGCCGCGTCCGCGCCGCGGACCGAGACGCGCGCGGTCTCGCCCGAAGATCCGACCCTGGTCATGGGGGCCGCGGGCTCCACGCCCGCCGTGACCCCCTCCAGGTCGATGCGTCTCGGCGGCTGGATCGCCGCCGGCGCGACGGCGCTGGCGCTCGGCATCGCCGCGCTCGTGCTCGCCCCGCGCGAGGCGCCGGCCCCCGCGGCCGCGGTCACGGCACC
>JAGVSZ010000023.1 GCA_019137045.1 Betaproteobacteria bacterium | reverse complement strand
GCGGCCGGAACGGGCGCGGGGCGGCCCGCGGCCGCGGAGCGCGCGCGTTGAGCGACGCGCCGGCGGGGGGGCCGGCGGCGCGCGCGCGCGGGTTCTGGGCCGCGCTCGCGGCCGTCCTCGCCTTCCGGCTGTGGCTCGCGTGGTGGCTGCCGCTCACCGGCGACGAGGCGTACTTCGTCACCTGGGCGCGCGCCCCCGCCCTGGGCTTCTACGACCATCCGCCCATGGTCGGCTGGCTGCTCGCCGCCCTGTTGCGCGTCTCCGATTCCGCGCTCGTCCTGCGGCTGCCCGCGGTGCTGCTGCCGCCGGCGGTCGCGCTCGGCATGGCCGCGCTGGTGCGCGCGCTCGCGGGCGGCGCGCCGGACGCCGAGCGCACGGCCCGCGCCGCCGCGCTCGCCTGGCTGCTCGTCCCGGTCCAGGTGGTGAACGTCCTCGTCCCCACCGACACGCCGCTCGTGCTCTTCGCCGCGCTGTCGATGGCGGCGTTCGTGCTCGCCGTGCGGCGCGATTCGAGCGCGCTCTTCGCCGCCGCGGGCGTCGCGCTCGGGCTCGCCTTCCTCTCGAAGTACTTCGCGGTGCTCGTCGCGCTCGCCTACGCCGCCTTTGCGCTCGCGTCCAGCCTGGCGCGCGACGGGTCCGGCGCGCGCGCCTGGCGCGGCGTGGCGATCGTCGCGCTCGCCGCCGCGCCCTGCGCCGCGCTCAACCTGTGGTGGAACTACGGCCACTGCTGGTCGAACGTGCTCTTCAACGCCTTCAACCGGAACGAGGACGCCGGCTTCAAGTGGTGGCGGCCGCTCGCGTTCGCAGCCTTCGTCGTGTACGTCTCGAGCCCGATCCTGCTCTGGCAGCTCGCGCGCCGGCGCGACGCGGTGCGGGCGGCGCTGGCGACGCCGGAGCGGCGCGCGCTCTGGGTGCTGGCGGCGGCGCCGCTCGCGGTGTTCGCCGCGATCGCCCCGTTCCGCGACATCGGGCTGCACTGGCTGCTCGCGTTCGTGCCGGCGCTCTTCGCGGCCGGGGCGCTCGCGCTGGGCCCGCGCGCCCTGGCGGCCTCGGTGCGCTTCCTCGCCGGGTTCTCGGCGCTGCACGTGCTCCTGATCGTCCTGGTCGCGGCGGCGCCGATCGAGACCTTCCAGCGGCTGCGCCAGTACGGCTCGATCGTCCAGGGCGCCCGCGCGGGCGAGCTGCTGGCCGCCCTGAAGGGCTACGAGGGGAAGTACGCGTTCGCGGCCGACGGCTTCTCCCCGGCGGCGATCCTCGCCTACAACGCGGCGCGCGCAGGCTTCGTGACCCAGCCCGCGGCGCGCGAGCCCTGGCGCCGCCACTACGTCTTCGTGCTCGGCTCGACCTCGCACCACGGGCGGCACGACGACTTCCTCACCGACCTGCGCGCGCTCGACGGCCGCGACATCCTGGTGGTGCGCAAGCAGCCGCCCGACCGCGCCGCCTACGAGCGCTGGTTCGACCGCGTCGAGCTGCGCGAGGCGACGGTCCGGGGCGCGACGTTCTACTTCGTCCTGGGCCACGGCTTCAGGTTCGCGCCGTACCGGGACACCCTGCTCGCGGCGGTGCGCGACCGCTACTACCGCGTGCCGCGGTTCCTGCCGCAGGGCGGATGCTCGTTCTGCGCGCGCTACTTCGACGCCGGCGCCTGCCCGGCCCGCTGACGGCGCCGGCGCGCGCGGCGCGGCTTTGGGCATAATCCGGGACGCCGACTCCCGCTCCCCGAGACCATGAACGAGACCGTCGAGAGCCCGCGGCTGCCGCAGCTCGAGCACCTGGGCGACGCCACGCAGCACGCCGCCCGGATTCACGCCATGGTGGGGTACGCGCCGCTCTTCGAGCAGTTCAGCCTGGCCGAGATCCGCCTGCTCGGCCACTTCATGCAGACCTATCGCGCCCAGGCCGGCCAGGAGATCATCCGCGAAGGCGAGGCGGGCGACTTCATGATGCTGATGGTCGAGGGCCGCGTCGAGGTGTTCAAGCAGGACCGCTGGAACACCCCGCGGCTGATCGCGGTGGTGGAGGACGGCAAGACGCTGGGCGAGATGTCGATGATCGACGGCGAGCCGCGCTTCGCGACCTGCGTCGCGGTCGAGCCGAGCCTGATCGCGGTGCTCTCGCGCGACGCGCTCGCGCTCATCATCCTCGAGCAGCCGATGCTCGGCGCCAAGATCCTGATGCAGCTGGCGGTGATGCTGTCGCAGCGGCTGCGGCAGACGAGCATGCGGCTGGTCGAGTTCGTGGACAAGCAGCGCGAGCTCTCCGACCAGGTCCCGGGGCCGAGCTTCGTCTGATCCCCCTCGGTGGGGAAGGGCCGGGACTTCACGTTCCGGGCGCAGACGAGCCGCCCGCAGAAGGCGCTGGCGGGGCAGGGACCGTGTGGCAGAATAGCCGCCGCGGTAGGAGGAGGAGAGCATGAGAATAAGAGCGCCCAAGGACTTCTGGGCCGGCCTGATGTTCATCGCGTTCGGGGTCGGCTTCGTGATCGTGGCGCGCAACTACGCCATGGGCACGGCGGTGCGCATGGGCCCGGCGTACTTCCCGACCGTGCTCGGCGGGATCCTCGCCCTGATCGGGCTCGCGATCTTCGTCAAGTCTCTCGCCCGGGAGGGGCCTCCGGTGCCGCGCATCGTGCTGCGGCCGATGGCCTTCATCCTGGCCGGGATCATCCTGTTCGGGATCTTCCTCAAGCCGCTCGGGCTGATCGTCTGCGCCGCGATCCTGGTGTTCCTCGGGGCGCTCGGCGGGCACGAGTTCCGGCTGAAGGAGGTCTCCATCCTCTACGTCGTGCTGACCGTGTTCTCGGTGATCGTGTTCGTGAAGGGCCTCGGGCTCCCGATCCCCACCTGTCCCGCGCCCCTCGATGACGCCTGCCGGCGCATCGGGATCGGGATCTAGGAGGCCGCGCCATGGAGGCATTGCTCGCCAACCTGGGCATCGGCTTCGGCGTCGCGCTCACGCCGCTCAACCTGCTCTACTGCTTCGGCGGCGTGATGCTCGGCACGCTGATCGGCGTGCTGCCCGGGATCGGGCCGGTGGCGACGATCGCGATGCTGCTGCCGGTCACGTTCACGCTGCCCCCGATCTCGGCGCTGATCATGCTCGCCGGCATCTACTACGGGGCGCAGTACGGCGGCTCGACCACCGCGATCCTGGTCAACCTGCCGGGCGAGTCGGCCTCGGTGGTGACCGCGCTCGACGGCTACAAGATGGCGCGGCAGGGCCGCGCGGGGCCGGCGCTCGGCATCGCCGCGATCGGGTCGTTCTTCGCCGGCTGCGTCGCGACGATCGTCATCGCGCTGTTCGCCCCGCCGCTCGCGGAGGTCGCGCTCAAGTTCGGGCCGACCGAGTACTTCTCGCTCATGGTGCTCGGCCTGGTGGCGGCGACGGTGCTGGCGCACGGCTCGCTCATCAAGGCGATCGCGATGGTGATCCTGGGGCTGCTGCTGGGGCTGATCGGCACCGACGTCAACTCGGGCGTCGCCCGGTACAGCTTCGGCATCGCGGAGCTCTCCGACGGCATCGGCTTCGTGACCGTCGCGATGGGCATGTTCGGCATCGCCGAGATCGTGGCCAACCTCGACCAGAAGGAGGCGCGCGCGATCTTCACGTCGAAGATCGGCCGGCTGCTGCCCTCGGGCCAGGACCTGGTCCACTGCATCCCGTCGGTCCTGCGCGGCACGACGCTCGGCTCGGCGCTCGGCATCCTGCCCGGCGGCGGCGCGCTGCTCTCGTCGTTCGCCGCGTACACGCTGGAGAAGAAGACCGCCAGGCCGCCGCGCAACTTCGGCAACGGCGACATCCGCGGCGTCGCCGCGCCGGAGTCGGCCAACAACGCCGGCGCGCAGACCTCGTTCATCCCGCTGCTCACGCTCGGGATCCCGTCCAACCCGGTCATGGCGCTGATGATCGGCGCGATGATGATCCAGGGCATCGCGCCCGGACCCCAGGTGATGACCGAGCGGCCGCAGCTCTTCTGGGGAATGATCGCGTCGATGTGGGTGGGCAACCTGATGCTGGTGGTCCTCAACCTGCCGCTCATCGGCATGTGGATCAAGCTGCTGACCGTGCCCTACCGCATCCTCTATCCGGCGATCCTGCTGTTCTGCTGCGTCGGCGTCTACAGCGTGAACAACACGTCCTTCGACATCTACATGATGTCCATCTTCGCCGTCTTCGGCTACGTGTGCGTGAAGCTCGAGTGCGAGCCGGCGCCGCTGATCCTGGGGTTCATCCTCGGGCCGATGATGGAGGAGAACCTGCGCCGGGCGATGCTGCTCTCGCGCGGCGACCCGAGCGTGTTCGTCACCAAGCCGATCAGCGCGGGGCTGCTCGGCGTCGCGCTCGTTCTGCTGCTGATCGTGCTCGCGCCGGCGGTGAAGAAGAAGCGCGAGGAGGCGTTCCTGGAGGCCTGAGGGCGGCCCGGGCCGCCGCCGGTCGCGCGGGGACGCGCGCGCCGCGCGCCGCCGCATCCGTGAAGGGCGGGACGCAGTGAGCGAAACGATCGTCATCGACCCGCGCTTCCGCGGGCCACCGCATGCGGGCAACGGCGGTTACGTCGCGGGACTGCTCGCCGCGCCCCTCGGGGGATCGGGCGAGGCGAACTTCCGCCGGCCCGTGCCGCTCGGCCGCGAGCTCGCGGCCGTATGGGACCGGGCTGCGGGTACCGCGACGCTTTCCGACCAGGGCGAGCTGCTGGTCGAGGTGACGCGGGGGACGACGACGCTGAGCGCGCCGCTGGCGCCCTCGCTCGCCGAGGCGAGCGAGGCGAACGCGCGCTACCTCGGCCGCCGCGTTCGCCTGCCGTTCGCGCACTGCCTGGGCTGCGGGATCGAGCGCGCGGAGGGCGACGGCCTGCGGATCTTCGCCGGCCCGACCGGGAAGGACGGGATCTACGCCTCGCCCTGGGCGCCGCAGCGCGCGCACGCCGACGCGGGCGGCGCGGTGCGGCCGGAGTTCGTGTGGACTGCGCTCGACTGCTCGGGCGGGCTCGCGCTGATGGGCGAGGCGTTGCGCTTTCTCGTCACCGCACGGCTCGCCGTGCGCATCGACGCGCTGCCTCAGGCGGGGGAGACCTACGTCGTCGCCGCGTGGCCGGTCGAGCGCGGCAGCCGCAAGCACCGGAGCGGGACGGCGATCTACGCGCCCGACGGGCGCGTCCTGGCGGTGGGCGAGGCGCTGTGGGTCGAGCCGCGCGGCTGAGTCTTCACCAGTCGGGGTTGAACTTCTTGATCACCACGCCGCCGGATTTTTCGTCCTCTTCGGCCTCGATCAGGCCGCGCGCGGCGGCCTCTTCCAGCAGGCGCGAGAACGACCGGAACCCGTAGTAGGACTCGTTGAAGCCCGGCTGGCGGCGCTTGAGCGCCTGCTTGACCATCGAGCCCCAGATCTTCTCCTCCGACCCGCGCTCGGTCGCGAGTGCCTCGATCGTCTCCATCACGAGATCGATCGCCTCCTGGCGCTTCTCCTCGTCGGACCGGCCCCCCGGCGGCGGCGCGCCCTCGGCCGGCGCCCCGGCGCCCTCCGCGTGCGGCCGCTCCTTCTCGCGCCGCTTGCGCGCCTTCTTCTCGCGCTTGGGCTGGTCGCGCACCAGGTCGTCGTAGTAGATGAACTCGTCGCAGTTCGCGATCAGGAGGTCCGAGGTCGACTGCTTGACGCCGACCCCGATCACCGTCTTGTCGTTCTCGCGCAGCTTGGAGACGAGCGGCGAGAAATCCGAGTCGCCGGTGAGCAGCACGAAGGTGTCGACGTGGCCCTTGGTGTAGCAGAGGTCGAGCGCGTCGACCACCATGCGGATGTCGGCCGAGTTCTTGCCCGACTGGCGCACGTGCGGGATCTCGATCAGCTCGAACGCCGCCTCGTGCATCGCCGCCTTGAACTGCTTGTAGCGCTCCCAGTCGCAGTAGGCCTTCTTCACCACGATCGAGCCCTTGAGCAGCAGCTTCTCGAGCACGCGCTTGATGTCGAACTTCTCGTACTTCGCGTCGCGCACGCCGAGCGCGAGGTTCTCGAAGTCGCAGAACAGCGCCATCGAGCGCGTGTCGGCGGGGGTAGCCATGCGGGTGACCTCGTTGTCGTTCTGGTCGGCGGGCATCGTAGCACCCTCTTGTAGAATCCCCGCGTCCTGAGCCGGGCCGGATTGCGGTCGTCGGCGGAGCACGCGGGCG
This sequence comes from Betaproteobacteria bacterium, assembly GCA_019137045.1. Lineage (GTDB taxonomy): Bacteria > Pseudomonadota > Gammaproteobacteria > Burkholderiales > SG8-39 > JAGVSZ01. The sequence continues at coordinate 9,564 of JAGVSZ010000023.1, read as the reverse complement.
CGAGGACGTGCGCGGCTCGTGACGCGCGCCCTGCCAGTCCGCCCGGCGGCCCCGGCCCCGCCGCGGGGAAAAGGCGCATGTACCGAACGCGACGCGCCGCCGCCGCGAAGGCCGGGACCGGGAGGTGGCGCGCGTGATCGAGCAGGCCAACGTGAAATTCGAGTGAATCCAGGGAGACGCCGATGTCCCAGACCCCCGTGATCCGCGCGCTGCGCGCGCGCGCCGTCAACGTGCCGATCCGCCGGCCGCTCGCCACCGCGACCGGCGCCGTCACCCACGGGCCGCTCGTGCTCGTCGACCTCGACACCGACGCGGGCATCACCGGCGTCGGCTACGTCGTCACCCAGGGCGGGTACGCGGTCAAGCCGCTCGCCCTGCTCATCGAAGGGCTGGGCGAGTTCGTCCAGGGCGACCCGCTCGCGCCGTTCGCGGTCGAGCAGAAGCTGCGCCGGCGCATGACGCTCGTCGGGGTGCAGGGGCTCGCGATGCTCGCGCTCGCGGCGATCGACACCGCGTGCTGGGACGCGGCGGCGAAGGCGGCCGGGCTGCCGCTCGCGCGGCTGCTCGGCGGCGTGCCGCGCTCGATTCCCGCCTACAACTCGAACGGCCTCGGCATCATGGGGCCGGAGCGCGCCGCGGCGCAGGCCGTCGAGCTCCTCGAGCACGGGTTCAAGGCGATCAAGGTGCGGCTCGGCTATCCGACCGTTGCGCAGGACCTCGCCGCGGTGCGCGCGGTGCGGGGCGCGGTCGGCGACGCGGTGGCGCTGATGTCCGACTACAACCAGGCGCTGCTGCCGCCCGAGGCGGAGAGCCGCGCCCGCGCGCTCGACGGCGAGGGGCTCGCGTGGATCGAGGAGCCGGTGCGCTTCGACGACTACGCGGGCTGCGCGCGCGTCGCGGCCGCGGTCGCGACGCCGATCCAGATCGGCGAGAACTGCTGGGACGTGCACGACATGCGCAAGGCGGTGGACGCGGGCGCCAGCGACTACTTCATGCCCGATCTCGGCAAGATCGGCGGGGTCTCGGGCTGGCTGCGCGCCGCCGCGCTCGCCGCGCCGGTCGGGCTGCCGCTCTCCACCCACCTCTACCCCGAGGTCTCGGCGCACCTGATGTGCGTCACGCCCACCGCGCACTGGCTGGAGCACATGGACTGGGCGGACGGGATCCTCGCCGAGCCGCTCGAGATCCGCGACGGGCATGCGCTCGTGCCGGAGCGGCCGGGGAACGGCATGCGCTGGAACGAGGCGGCGGTGGCGAAGTACCTCGCCTGAGGCGCGCTACTGCAGGTCCACCGCGTGCCGCTTGAGCTCGTCGAGCGTCACGAAGTCGAGCGCCTTCTCGTGCGTCGCCGCGAGCACCACCTGCGGCGCGACGCCCGCGGCCAGCGCCTCCTTCCAGCGCAGCGCGCACAGGCACCACCTGTCGCCCGGCTTCAGGCCGGGGAAGCGGAATTCCGGGACCGGCGTAACGAGGTCGTTGCCGCGCGCGACGCTGAACGCCAGGAACTCGCGCGTGACGCGGGCGCACACCACGTGCGTGCCGGCGTCCTGGGGGCCGGTGTGGCAGCTCCCGTCGCGGTAGAAGCCGGTCATCGGTGACGTGCAGCAGGTCGCGAGCGGCCCGCCGAGGACGTTGCGGGCGCCGCCGCCGGGCGTGTCGCGGGGCATGGCTCGGGCTCGAGAGGAGGGTGGCCAGAGGGTACTCCAGCCCCGCGCCCGGGCGCTGCTAGTGCCGGTCCTTCCGGTACGGCTCGTAGGACCACTCCGACTCGACCTTGCCGTCGGCGGTCTCGACGCGCACGCGCGCCGGCCGGTTGGCCTCGGCCCAGCTCCGCGCGTAGGTGATCGCCACCTGCTTCTCGGAGAAGAAGTGGCTCTGCGTGCCGCCCTTGCACGCCACCGCCCACCCAAAGACCGGGCCCGGGTAGACGACGAACAGCGGAATCTCGCGCATCGCTCTTTCCGTCTGCCGGCTGCCCGGGCCTCCCCCCGAGCGCAGCGGCTTTCCGGGCACTTTGCCGCAGCCGCGGCCGCAAATCGCCCGCCGCGCGTGCGCCGGCGTGACGTACTTCCTATCCCGACCGGGACGCCGGCGCGGCGGGAAACGAAGTGTCGAATCCGCTTACAGCCGGCCGAGCGCTTCGTCGCCGACGAAGGGATTGGTGCGCCGCTCGGCGCCGAAGGTGGAGACCGGCCCGTGGCCGGGGATGAAGGTGACTTCGTCGCCGAGCGGCCAGAGCTGGGTCGTGATCGAGCGCACCAGCGTGTCGAGATCGCCGCGGGGAAAGTCGGTCCGGCCGATCGAGCCCTGGAACAGCACGTCGCCGACGAACGCGAGCCGCTCGCCCGGGTGGAAGAACACGACGTGCCCCGGCGTGTGGCCCGGGCAGTGGCGCACCGCGAGCTCGACCGCGCCGAAACGGACGGTGTCGCCGCCCGCGAGCCAGCGGTCGGGCGTGAACGACTCGAGCGGCGGAAAGCCGAACATCCGGCCCTGCGAGGGCAGCTGGTCGATCCAGAAGCGGTCCTCGGCGTGCGGCCCCTCGACCGGGACGCCGAGGCGCCGGCGCAGCTCCGCGGTGCCCCCGCAGTGGTCGATGTGGCCGTGCGTGAGCAGGATCTTCTCGACCGTCGCGCGCTGCTTCTCGACCTGGGCGAGCACGAGGTCGAGGTCGCCGCCGGGGTCGACGAGCGCCGCCCTGCCGGTCGACTCGCAGATCGCGAGCGAGCAGTTCTGCTGGAAGGGCGTGACCGGCACGATCACCACCCGCATCGCGCTCGCGGTCACCGGCTCGACCGCGGGCGCTAGCGCAGGGAGGCGTTGAACTTCTCGAGCGCGGCCGCGCCCGGGCAGAGCTCGCGCTCGCCGAGCGCGTTGAGCGGCCCGGAGACGGTGTTCAGGCTGGCGTGCAGGTCCTCGGGCTCGGCCTCGGCGTAGAGCAGGCCGGTCACCACCTGCCCCTGCGCCTGGCGCTCGGCGAGGTAGTTCATCGCCCGGATCCGGTCGCCCGGATCGTAGTCGGCGGCGAGCTTGTGCAGGAGCATCGTGCTGCCGTCGTGCAGCGTTATCGCGCGCACCGAGCCGGGCGGGTACTGGGCGCTGATCGCCGCGCGCGGCACCATCACGTCCAGGCGGTTGACCGCCTCGTTGTGCTCGCGGACGTAGTCGTAGCTCTTCGTGGAGCCGGCGTGGTTGTTGAACGCCACGCACGGGCTCACCACGTCGATGAACGCGGCGCCGCGGTGCTCGATCGCCGCCTTGATGAGCGGCACGAGCTGCTCCTTGTCGCCGGAGAAGCTGCGCGCGACGAAGGAGGCGCCGAGCTGCAGCGCGAGCTGCGCCATGTCGATCGCCGCGTCGGTGTTGACCACCCCGCGCTTGCTCTTGGAGCCGCGGTCGGCGGTGGCGGAGAACTGGCCCTTGGTGAGCCCGTACACGCCGTTGTTCTCGACGATGTAGACCATGTTGACGCCGCGGCGCATGCAGTGCGCGAACTGGCCGAGGCCGATCGACGCCGAGTCGCCGTCGCCGGAGACTCCGAGGTACAGGAGGTCGCGGTTCGCCAGGTTCGCGCCGGTCAGCACCGAGGGCATGCGCCCGTGCACGCTGTTGAAGCCGTGCGAGTTGCCGAGGAAGTAGGTCGGCGTCTTCGACGAGCACCCGATGCCCGAGAGCTTGGCCACCCGGTGCGGCTCGACGTCGAGCTCGAAGCACGCCTGGATCAGCGCCGCGCTGATCGAGTCGTGCCCGCAGCCGGCGCACAGGGTCGAGATCGCCCCCTCGTAGTCGCGCCGCGTGTAGCCGCGCCGGTTCTTCGGCAGGGTCGGGTGATGCAGCCTGGGCTTGGCGAGGTAGGTCATGTGATTCGGGTCCTAGGCGGCCTTGCCGCTCTGGATCGGCCGCACGTTGAGCTTGCGCACCTGCGCGGCGATCGCGTCGGTGATGAAGCGCGCGGTGATCGGCGTGCCGTCGTAGTGCAGGACCGGGATGAGGCCGGCCGGGTTCACGCCCGCGTCGTTGACGAGCAGGGTCTTGAGCTGCGCGTCCCGGTTCTGCTCCACCACGAACACCTTGTTGTGCGAGGCCACGAACGCGGCGATCTCGTCCTGGAAGGGAAAGGCGCGCACGCGCAGCGCGTTGACGTAGATGCCCTGCGCCGCGAGGCTCGCGAGCGCCTCGCGCATGGCGGGCCCGGTGGAACCGTAGAAGATCGCGCCGAAGCGCGCCGGGTGCTTGGCCGCGGCGAGCTCGGGCTTGGGCACCAGCGACTTCGCGGTCTCGAACTTGCGCAGCAGCCGCAGCATGTTGTCGACGTAGTCGGGTCCGGCCTCGCTGTAGCGCGCGTAGCGGTCCTTGGTGGTGCCGCGGGTGAAGTACGCGCCGCGCGTCGGGTGCGTGCCGGGATAGGTGCGGAAGGGGATGCCGTCGCCGTCGACGTCGAGGTAGCGCCCGAACTCCCGGCCCTGGTCGAGCTCCGCACGCGTCATCACCTTGCCGCGGTCGTAGCGCTGCGTGTCGTCCCACTCGAGCGGCGCGCACAGGCGCTCGTTCATGCCGATGTCGAGGTCGGTCAGCACGAACACCGGCGTCTGCAGCCGCTCGGCGAGGTCGAAGGCCTGCGCCGACATCTCGAACGCCTCCTTCGGGTCCTCGGGGAAGAGCAGCGGGTGCTTGGTGTCGCCGTGGGAGGCGTACGCGCAGGAGAGCAGGTCCGACTGCTGGGTGCGCGTCGGCATCCCGGTCGAGGGACCGCCGCGCTGCACGTCGATGATCACCGCCGGGATCTCGGCGAAGTACGCGAGCCCGATGAACTCCTGCATGAGCGAGATGCCGGGGCCGGAGGTGCAGGTGAACGCGCGCGCGCCGTTCCAGCCCGCTCCGATCACCATGCCGATCGAGGCGAGCTCGTCCTCGGCCTGCACGATCGCGTAGCGCGCCTTGCCCGTGTCCGGGTCGGTGCGGTAGCGCTTGCAGTGGCGCGCGAACGCCTCGGCCACCGACGAGGAGGGGGTGATCGGGTACCACGCCGCGACCGTCGCGCCGCCGTACACGCAGCCGAGCGCGGTGGCGTTGTTGCCCTCGATGAAGATGCGGTTGCCCACCGCGTTCGCGCGCCGCACGCGCAGCCCGATCGGGCACCTCAGGTTGGCGCGCGCGTAGTCGCGCCCCATCTGCAGCGCGTGCACGTTCGGCTTGAGCAGCGCCTCCTTGCCCTTGTACTGCTCGCCGATCAGCTCGGCCACCTCGTCGGCGTCGATGTCGAGCAGCGCGGCGAGCGCGCCGACGTAGATGATGTTCTTGAAGAGCTGGCGCTGCCGCGCGTCGCTGTAGGCGTCGTTGCAGATCGCGGTGAGCGGCATCCCGATGACGGTGACGTCGTCGCGGAACTTGGCGCGCGCGAGCGGCTTGGTCGAGTCGTAGAAGAGATAGCCGCCCGGCTCGATCTCGGCCAGGTCGCGATCCCAGGTCTGCGGGTTCATCGCCACCATCAGGTCGACGCCGCCGCGCCGGCCGAGGTGGCACTGCTCGGACACGCGCACCTCGTACCAGGTGGGCAGCCCCTGGATGTTGGACGGGAAGATGTTGCGCGGGCTGACCGGCACGCCCATGCGCATGATCGCCTTCGCGAACAGGGCGTTCGCCGACGCGGAGCCCGAGCCGTTGATGTTGGCGAACTTGACGACGAAGTCGTTGACCGCCTCGATGGGTGTTGCCATGGACTCCCCGGGGTCTCCTGTCTCGGTCGGGAGGATCCGCGCCCGCGCCGCTCCGGGTGCCTGCGCCTACGCGACCTTGCGCACCGGCGCGCGCCGGTCGCGGCAGCCGGGGCCGGCGTGGGTGACGTCGAGCGCGAACTTCTGCATGTCCCAGGCGCCGGTCGGGCAGCGCTCGGCGCACAGGCCGCAGTGCAGGCACACGTCCTCGTCCTTGACCATCACGCGCCCGGTCTTGAGGCCGTCGGCCAGGTACAGCGCCTGGGCGAGGTTGGCGGCGGGCGCGCGCAGCCGGCTGCGCAGGTCCTGCTCCTCGCCGCCGTGCGTGAAGGTGATGCAGTCCATCGGACAGATGTCGACGCACGCGTCGCATTCGATGCACAGTTTCGCGCTGAACACGGTCTGCACGTCGCAGTTGAGGCAGCGCTGCGCCTCCCTGAACGCCGTCTTGGCGTCGAACCCGAGCTCGACCTCCACCTTGATGCTCTTCAGGGCCACGTTCACGTCGCGCCACGGCACCCGGTAGCGCCGGTCGAGCGCGATCTCGTTGTCGTAGCTCCACTCGTGGATCCCCATCTTCTGCGAGACGAGGTTCACGCCGGGCGGCGGGCGCACGGCCACGTCCTCGCCGTGGCAGTGGCGGTCGATCGAGATGGCGGCGTCGTGGCCGTGCGCCACCGCCCAGATGATGTTCTTCGGCCCGAGCGCCGCGTCGCCGCCGAAGAACACCCGCGGCAGCGTCGACTGCAGCGTCTTCGGGTCGAGCTTCGGCATGCCCCAGCGGTCGAACTCGATGCCGAGGTCGCGCTCGATCCAGGGGAAGGCGTTTTCCTGGCCGACGGCGACCAGCACCTCGTCGCACGCGAACGCCTGGTCGGGCTCGCCGGTGGGGATCAGGCTGCGGCGGCCGTTCGCGTCGTACACCGCCTGCACCTTCTCGAAGGTCATTCCGGTGAGCTTTCCGCCCTCGTGCAGGAACGCCTTCGGCACCAGGAAATTGAGGATCGGGATGCCCTCGTGCATCGCGTCCTCCTTCTCCCACGGGCTCGCCTTCATCTCCTCGAACCCCGAGCGCACGATCACCTTCACGTCTTCCCCGCCGAGGCGCTTCGCCGAGCGGCAGCAGTCCATCGCGGTGTTGCCGCCGCCGAGCACGATCACGCGCTTCCCGACCCGGGTGACGTGCCCGAACGAGACGCTGGCGAGCCAGTCGATGCCGACGTGGATGTGCGCGGCCGCTTCCCTGCGACCCGGCAGCTCGAGGTCGCGGCCGCGCGGCGCGCCGCAGCCCACGAACACCGCGTCCCAGCCCTCGGCGAGCAGCGCCCGGAGCGAGCTCACGTACTGGCCGCCGCGGAACTCGACGCCGAGGTCGAGCACGTAGCCGACCTCCTCGTCGATCACCTCCTCGGGCAGGCGGAACTTCGGGATCTGGCTGCGGATCATGCCGCCGGCGCGCTGCTCGCCGTCGAGCACGACCACCTCGTAGCCGAGCGGCGCGAGGTCGCGCGCCACCGTGAGCGAGGCCGGGCCGGCGCCGACGCACGCGACGCGCTTGCCGTTGCGCTGCGCCGCCGGCTGCGGCAGGCGCGCGCGGATGTCCTCCTTCTGGTCGGCCGCGACGCGCTTGAGGCGGCAGATCGCGACCGGCTCGCGCGCGTCGGCGTCCTCGACGCGGCTGCGCCGGCACGCGGGCTCGCACGGCCGGTCGCAGGTGCGCCCGAGAATGCCGGGGAAGACGTTCGACTTCCAGTTGACGAGGTAGGCGTCGCCGTAGCGGCCGGCGGCGATCAGGCGGATGTACTCGGGCACCGGGGTGTGGGACGGGCAGGCCCACTGGCAGTCGACGACCTTGTGGAAATAGTCGGGGTTGCCGATGTCCGTCGCTTTCACTTCGTCTCCTGGGCAGGCGCGCATCGCCGGGCCGCCGGCTGCGGCGTGCGCACGTGGCGCTGCGCCCGCAGGGCTTGCCGCAAAAATGCGCCGGAAGTCTACTCCTCGCGTGCCGGCAGGGAAAGGTTCGCCTCCGCACGGAGCGGCCTTTCTGCCGCAGGGGGCATGGCCGCGCGTGCCCGCGGAATCCGCCGCGCCCGGGCGCGCGCGCCGCGTCTCAGGCCCGGCGCTCGAGCCGCTCGTCGCGGTAGGACGCCGGGTCCTCGCGCGGCTCGAGGTGCGTGAACACCACCGCGCCGGGCACCGCGGCGCGGATGCGGGCTTCGATCTCCTCGACCGCGTCGTGCCCGCGCTGGACCGTCCACCCGCCCGGCACCAGCACGTGCACCGAGACGAACGAGCGCCCCGCCGCCGCGCGCGTGCGCAGCGCGTGGAAATCCAGGCCCTGCGCGCGATACCCGTCGAGCACGGCGTCGATCGCGCGCCGTTCCGCCTCCGGCAGCGCACGGTCCATCAGCCCGGCCGCCGAGCGCCGGACGAGACGGAACCCGGACCATAGGATGTGGACCGCCACCGCGAGCGCGAGCGCCGGGTCGAGCCACAACCAGCCGGACGCGGCCACCGCCGCCACCCCGGCGATCACCCCGGCCGAGGTCCACACGTCGGTGAGGAGGTGGCGCGCATCGGCCTCGAGTGCGATCGAGCGGTGCGCCCGGGCCGCGGCGAGCAGCACGCGCGCGACGCCGAAGTTGAGCGCGCCCGCGAGCGCGTTCACCGCGAGCCCGAGGCCGACGTGGTCGAGCGGCTGCGGGTGCGCCAGCCGGTCGATCGCGGCGAGCCCGATGAGCGCGGCGGCGACCAGGATGAGCGTGCCCTCGAAACCGCTCGCGAAGTACTCGGCCTTGCTGTACCCGTACGCGTGCTCCTCGTCCGGCGGCCGCGCCGCGAGCGCGAGCGCGTAGAGCGTGAACAGCGCCGCCGCGAGGTTCACGAACGCCTCGAGGGCGTCGGAGAGCAGGCCCACCGACCCGGTGAGCCGCCACGCCGCGCCCTTGAGCGCGATCGCGACCAGGGCCGCGCCGATCGAGAGCCAGGCGTAGCGCAGGACGGCGCGCCGCGGGCTCATCGCGGCAGCGCCTCGAGCAGGCACGCGAGCGCCGCCCGCGGCACCGGCACCGCGTCGGCGGCGAGCCGCGCGAGCAGGCCGAGCAGGAGGAGGGTTCGTGCGCGGCGCGAATGCATCGCGCAATGTTAACCGGCGGGGTGCCGGCTTCCGCGCGGCGCCTAAGCCCCGCCGGGCTGCGTCTCTTCCATGAACACGGTGACGCCAGGGGAGGCGGCGTGGCGCCGGTACTTCGCCGCGACCGCGAGGCCGAACGCGACCAGGTGCTCGATCTCGCGCATGCCCGGCTGCGGCGACTCCACGTCGATGCGCAGGCCCTGCCAGTCGAGCCAGATCGCAAGCCGCTCCTCGGCGAGTCCGCCCGGCCACCGCGCGAGGCTCGCCTCGGTCTGCGGGTCGATGAGCGCGCGCGCGAGGCGGTTGTTGCGCGCGAGGCAGGTGAACTTGTCGCGGAACGCGTCGGAGCCGACTTCCGCGGGCGCGGTGCGCTCGACGAACTCGGCGCGCGCCTGCGCCGCGGCGATGTCGCGCGGGCTGAGGACGAGGCTCGAGAGCTTCTCGACCATCGGCTCGAAGTTCGCCTTGCCGCGCAGGTAGCGGGCGCGCCCGATCAGCCGCAGCTCGGTGGCGCCGCCCTGCACGCTGCGCGTGGCCCAGGTCAGCGTCGGGCGCTCGTCGGGGCGCGTCGGATCGGCGTGATAGCGGAGCTTCCACTTCACCCCCGCCTCGTGGCCGCGCAGCGTGAACTGGGTGTCGCCGGTGACCGTCTCGTCGTACACCCAGCCGAGGTCGCGCGCCCGGCGCTCGCGGCGGCGCGCGGCCGCACCCGGCGCG
>JAGVSZ010000363.1 GCA_019137045.1 Betaproteobacteria bacterium | reverse complement strand
GGACTCGGAAACCCGCGTTCGGCGGCGGGCACGGACGCCGCTCGGGGTCTCCTCGCCGGCATGTGCGCTTCTCGACACCGAGTGCGCGCCCGTGCACGCAGGGTCTCGACCGCCGCCGCATCGTCGCGCCGCGCGAAGACTTCCTTCTTCGGCGCCGGGTCCCGGAAACAGCGCCTCGAAGACGAGGTCGCCGCCGCGCAGCGCCTGGTGGCCGACCGACCCGGTGGTCAGCGCCATGCGCCTCACCATGCCCTTGCAGGTCGCGTCGATCACGCCGCGGCGCGGTCGAGCCCCTCCCCGGTCGCGTCGGGCACCGTCATCGGGACGCCTGCGTTCGCGCGGCAGATCGCGCTGCCGCCTGCGTACGCGACCCCGACCGTTCGAACTGGACTCATCCGAGCCCGAGCAGCTTCGCCGCGTTCTCTTTCATGATGAGGGGCCGCACGTCCGGCTTGACGTCGAGCTGCTCGAAGTCGGCGATCCAGCGCTCGGGCGTGAGCAGCGGGAAGTCGGTGCCGAAGAGCACCTTGTGCTTGAGCAGCGTGTTCGCGTACTGCACGAGCAGCGGCGGGAAGTACTTCGGCGACCAGCCCGAGAGGTCGATGTAGACCTGCGGCTTGTGGGTCGCGACCGAGAGCGCCTCGTCCTGCCACGGGAACGACGGGTGCGCCATGATGATCGGCATGTCGGGAAAGTCGGCCGCGACGTCGTCCAGGTGGATCGGATTCGCGTACTTCACCCGCAGGCCGCCGCCCGCCCGCATGCCCGCGCCGATGCCGGTCTGGCCGGTGTGGAAGAGCGCGGGCAGTTTCGCCTCCGCGATGACCTCGTAGAGCGGATAGGCGACATGGTCGTTCGGGAAGAACTCCTGGACGATCGGGTGGAACTTGAAGCCCTTGACTCCGAAGTCCTCGATCAGCCGCCGCGCCTCCCGCACGCCCATCTTCCCGCGGCCGGGGTCGATGCTCGCGAACGGGATCGCGACGTCCGCGTGCTCCGCCGCCGCCTCGGCCACCTCCTCGTTGGAAATGCGCTTGAGTCCGAGTCCCTTCTCGTGGTCGACGGCGAACACCACGAAGGCCATCTTCCGCTCGCGGTAGTACGCCGCCATCTGCGGGATGGTCGGGTGCTGGGGGACGTACTTGAAGTAGCGCCCCTTCGCCTCGTCGAGCTCGCGCGCGCTTTCGTCGGGCAGCACGCGGGTGGAGACCTCCGCGTGAGTGTGGACGTCGATGGCGACCAGCTCGTCGAGTTTCACGGTCGATGCTCCCTTGCACGGAGGACGTCCGGGCCCGGCGGTTCGGCGTAGAGCGCCTCGACCAGCGCGGCGCGCTGCCTGAGGACCATGCGCTGGTTGACCGAGCCCTTGTCGGTGACCTCGCCGGAGTCGATCGACGGCGGCGCTTCGAGCACGATCGCGCGCAGGATGCGGGTTGCGCTGCCGGTCGCCTCCTGCGCGACGCGATCGAGCGCCGCCTGGAAGCGCGCGCGCACCGCCGGGTGGCGGAGAACCGCCTCGGCCGGAGCGTTCTCGTCGTGCTCCGGGCACAGCGCGCGGCACGCGGCGAGGTTCGGAAACACGAGCGCGCCGAGCGCATCGCGATCGTGACCGGTGATCACGACGTCGTGGATGAACGGCGACCCGGCCGAGTTGAACCGGGTCCGCAGCGCGCCGACGTTCACCCACGTGCCGGTTGTCAGCTTGAAATCCTCCGCGATCCGGCCGTCGAACTCCAGGCCCTGCTGCGGATCGGCGGGATCGACGAGGCGCATCGCATCGCCGGTCCGGTAGTACCCCTCCTCGTCGAACGCGGCGCGCGTGAGCTCGGGCTGGCGCCAGTATCCGGGCGTGATGCTCGGCCCGCGCAAGCGCACCTCGAGCTTCTCGCCCGCCGGCGCGAGCTTCAGCTCGAGGCCGTCGGCCGGAAGACCCACCGTCCCGGCGCGGGCCGCGCCGCGATTCGTGCCCATGGCGAACGGCGCGGTCTCGGTCGCGCCGTAACCGGTGATCCAGAGGATGCGCTCGCCGCAGGTCTGGAGCGCGAGCGCCTCGTACGCCTGCCACACCGGCTGCGGCAGCACCGCGGCCGCGTACTGGATCAGCCCCAGGCGGCTGAAGAAGGTGCGGCGCAGCGCCTCGTCCGCGCGCAGGTAAGGCAGCAATGCGTCATAGCCGCGCGGCACGTTGAAATAGATGGTCGGGCCGATCTCGCGCAGGTTGCGCACGGTGCGCTCGACGAGCCCCGGCATCGGCCGTCCCTCGTCGACGTAGAGGGTGCCGCCGTTGTAGAGCACGAGCCCGACGTTGTGGTTGCCGCCCGCGGTGTGGTGCCACGGCAGCCAGTCGACGAGCACCGGCGGCACCTCGGCGACGAACGGCAGGGCCTGCGCCAGCATCTGCTGGTTCGCGCAGAGCATGCGCTGGGTGTTGACGACCGCCTTCGGGTGCCCGGTCGAACCCGAAGTGAAGAGGAACTTCGCGATGGTGTCCGGGCCGACACCGGCGTGCGCGCGTACGACGGCGTCGGTCGGAACCGCGGACTCGAGCTCGGCGAAGCGGCGCGCCGCCCGGCCGGGCACCGAGCCCTGCGCGACGACGAGCTCGGTCGCGGCCGGCACCGCGGCCGCGATCGCGGGCGCATACCGCTCCGCGTCGGCTGCGAACACCAAGCCCGGCGTGACGAGCGCGACGACCTCGCGCAGCTTCGCGAAGTCGGTCGCGAGCAGCGAGTAGGCCGGCGAGACCGGCGCGCACGGCACGCCTATGTGCATCGCCGCGAGCGTGAGGAGCAGGTGCTCGATGCCGTTCTCCGAGAGGATCGCGAGCGGCCGCTCCGGCGCGAGCTTCCGGTCGAGGAGCGCCTGCGCGAGCGAGCGCACGCGTGCGAGCGCCTGGCCGTACGTCACCGTGCGCCAGCCGCCCGCGGGGTCGCGCTGCGCGACCAGGATGCGATCCGGGACCTCGTGCGCCCAGCGCACCAGGCGCTCGGTGAGGCGCGGCGGATACGGCCCGAGCGCGTGCGGGGAGCGCAGGAAGACCGCGCCGTCGTCGCGGCGCATCACTTCGACGTCGGCCGGGCCGAGCGGAACTCTGCGCATGCGTCCGGCGTGCGCCACTGCCGTTCCTACCCGGCGAGCTTCTTCAGGAGCGCGAGGAGCCTGCGCCGCTCGCCCGCGCCCAGCTTCGCCGAGCGGCGGCGGTCTTCCGCGAGCACGCGCCGCTTCATCCTCGCCACCTCCCGCTCGCCACGCGCGGTCAGGTACACGCCCCAGGCGCGGCGGTCGCCGGGGCGCTGGTGGCGTTCCGCGAGCCCGCGCTGCTCCATCCAGTCGGTGAGCATCATCGCGCCGGAGCGCGCGATGCCGAGCACCTGCCCGAGCGCGCTCTGGCCGATCCCGGGGTTCGCGCCGACGATCACGAGCGCGGTGAACCGCGGCGGGGTGATCTCGAGCCCGCGCGTCGCCTCGTGGAACGCCAGGAACATCGCCACCTGGGCGCGGCGCAGCGTATACCCGATCAGCTCGTCGAGCACGTCGTAGTCGACGCCGGCCACGTGCGGGATCGGCGCGAGCGCGCGCGGGCGGTGCGGGGAGGGGAGCCGGTTCATCGTTGACCGGAGAATTGTAATGGTCTATAACAATCGGCCACAACCGCCGCGCCGCGCATGCGGCGGTGCGCCAGAGAACAACCGCGCTGCAGCACACCCCTCGGAGGAGGACCCATGGACCGTCGTGAGTTCAGCAAGACCCTCGCCGCCGGCGTCGCGACCACTCTCGCACCGTTCGGCATCGTGCGCGCGCAGGCCGCCAAGCTCAAGGTCGGCGTGCTGCTGCCGCGCTCCGGGGTGCAGGCGCTGATCGGCCAGTCGTGCCAGCGCGGAGCGGACCTCGCCCCGGAGGTGATCCGGCAGGTCCTCGGCGTGGACGTCGAGCTGATGAACGCCGACACCGAATCGAACACCGACGTTGCGCGCACCCGCGCCGAGCGCCTGGTCCAGGACGGCGCCAACGTGCTCGTCGGGGCGTTCGACTCCGGCCACACCGCCGCGATCGCGCAGGTCGCCGAGCAGCGCGGCGTGCCGCTGGTGATCAACATCGCGGCCGCTCCGCAGATCACCGAGCAGGGCTACAAGTTCGTGTTCCGCAACTTTCCCACCGCGATCGACCTCGTGCGCAATGGCCTCGCGCTGATGGGCGACATCTTCCGCACCACCAACACGGCGCCGCGCACCGCGGTGTTCATGCACGTCAACGACACTTTCGGCATGGCGATGTCCAAGGGCATCGGCGCGACGCTCCCGCGGCTGAACTTCCTGCCGTTCAAGGTGGTCGACACGATTCCCTACGACCCGGCGGCCAAGGACCTCGCGATCGAGGTTTCGAAGGCCAAGGCCGCGAACCCCGACTTCCTGATGCTGGTGTGCCGGCTGAACGATGCCATCGTCCTGCGCCGCGAGATGGTGCGCCAGCGCTGGCACCCGATGGGCATCATCAGCCCCGGCTCGCCCGGGCTGTACGAGGAGCAGTACGCCAAGGCGCTCGGCAAGTACGCCGATTACGCGATCTGCAACACCGTGTGGTTCAACCCCAAGTCGGAGATGACGCGCAGGGTCTCGGCCGCGTTCAAGAAGCGCAACCCGAAGGAGGAGATCGCGTTCCACGGAACCAACGTCGGGTACACGTTCGACGCGATCATGATCGCGGCCGACGCGTTCAAGCGTGCGCGCAGCACCGACCCGAAGGTCCTCGCCGAGGCGATCCGCCAGACGGACATCCCGGTTGCGAACCGCATGTCGCTCGGCGGGCCGATCAAGTTCAACCCGAAGGGCCAGGTCGAGGGCAACCTCTCGGCGGCGATCCAGAACCTGAACGGCCTGCCGCGCGTGACGCTGCCGGCGGAGTACGCCGAGGCGAAGGTCGTCTTCCCGTCGCCCGACTTCAAGCGGGCGTGACGCTTCAGACCGCGCTCAGCCGGTACGCGGTTCCGAACGGCCCGAAATCGTGGCTGGTCACGCCGTGGCGCGTGGAGCCGGAGTAGGTGCTGAGCGGGGCTTCGACCGTCACGCGCAGGATCGCGGTCGCGCCCGGCTGCACCAGGCCCGCGTGCACCGCCGCCGTCGCGAGCGCCGAGTCGCCGGTGTAGACGTCGGTGCCCCAGAGCTGGCCGCCGGCGTCGCCGGTCACGCGGAAGTAGTAGACCGCGCCGGCGCGGTCGCACAGGTCCGCCATCGTCTGCGGCGCGTCGGAGGCGAGGAAGCCCTGGTCGAGCAGCCGCCGCATCTGCCGCGGCGTGAGCCGGCCGGCGCGATCGAAGTAGGCGACCAGTTCCTGCACCACTCTCATGTCCGTCTCCTCACTGCGGGTCCATCGCGACGACCCGCCCGTACGGCGGGGTGAAGCGCGCCGCATCGCGCGCCGGCAGCACCCAGAGCACGTCGTACGGCATCGGCGCGGGCGGATAGGCGATGTCGCCATCGGTGATCACCACCGCCGCGCGCACGTGCGGCTCGTCGGCGAGGCGCAGCATGGCCGGCGAAAGGTCGCTGCCGCCGTAGCCGGCGACCTCGCGCTCCGCGAGCTCGGGGGGCGAGAGCAGCTCGTCCGCGGTCACCGCGGCGTCGCACTGGAGGAGCCGCACCTGGTCGACCGCGACGGCGTCGCAGAACCCGGCGATCGCGCCGAGCGCGCGCGGGATCTCCGCGGTCATCGAGCCGCTCGTGTCGAGCACGACGTTCAGCATCCAGCCGGCGCGGCGCCGGCCGGGCAGCACGACGTCCGCCTGCGGCGCGATGCGGCGCGCCGGACGCGTGAAGGTGCGCTCGCCCGGCGCCACCGATTCCAGCCAGCGCTGCAGCGCCAGCTCCCACGGCGGCCGGTAGACGTCGCGCAGCGCCGCCACCGCCTGCCGCGTCGCGCCCGGATCGCTGCCGCGCAGCCCGCGCAGTCGCCCCATCGCCGCCGCGAGCCCGAGCGCCTTCGCCGCGAGCTCGCGCATCTTCTCGGCGTGCGCTGCGCGGCCGGCGGCGTCGTCCGGGAACAGGTCGCGCTCGAGCTTCTCGCCGAGCACGTCGCCCGCCTCGTCGCGGGGTTCGCCCGCGCCGAACATCCGCCGCGTCGAGGTGGCCTCGCCCTCGAACACGCGCGACTTCGTCTGCGCATCGGTGCGGCGCATCTCGAGCAGGATCTCCTCGGCCGAGCGGGCGCGCGCGCCGGGCATGTCGAGGCCGTTGGCGGGGATGGCGGTGAACCCGAGCTCGGTGCGCAGGATGTCGTTGATGATGTAGTCGTGCGCGTAGTTGAACTGCAGGCGGTCGGCGCCCTTCGCCCGGTCGTGGGTGCGCAGCGCGAGGTGCAGCAGCTCGTGCGCGAGCACGAAGACGAGCTCGTTCTCCTTCAGCCGGCGCACGAACTGCGGGTTCGCGACCAGGCGCCCCGAGGCGAACACGCCCATGGTCGGGATGCGCTCGTCGAGCGCGACGCGGGTCGCCGCGGCGAGCCCCGCGAGGTGCGGCAGCGCGACCGTGGTCATGCGCAGGCCGCGCGCGATGCGCTCGAGCGTCGCGCGCTCCCCGGGATCCGCCGTCGTGGTCACAGGCCGGCGACGCGCTTGAGGAGGTCGAACATCGCCCGGTCGGCGCCGAGCGCGCCCCACTGCTCGACGAGGTCGGTGAGCAGCGTGAGCTGCGCCTCGGGCGGCAGGCTGCGCAGGAAGCGGTTGATCGCGGCGGGACGCACGCCGTCGAGCTTCCCGTCGCGCACCTGCTGGCGGATCGAGTTCAGCACGAACCAGCGCGCCACGTCCCCCTGCGGCAGCTCGGCCGGGCGCTCGATGTAGCGCGCCGGCGGCCCGATCGCCGCGATCGACTCCTCGGCCAGCGCGCAGAAGACCGCGGCGTCCTCCGCCGAGAGCCGCCCGAACGCGAGCGCGCGGCGCGTCTCGCGCGTGAGGATCCCCGAGCCCTCGGCCAGGTCGAGCGCGCGCGAGAGCAGCGCCCAGGCGCGCGGCGTGGAAAACGGGACGGGTTCCGCGGGCACCGGACGCATGAGCGCGTCGGGCAGGTGCGCGATGAAGCTCGTGATCTCCGGGCGCACGCCGTGGCGCCGCGCCCAGTCGAGCCACTCGTCGGCGTCGGCGCGCACGTGCAGGATCGTCACCCGGTTGACGAGCGCGGAGCTCAGCGAGCGCACCAGCGCCCGGTCCTGGGCGCGGTTGCCCGCGGCGACGACCCAGGTGCCGCGCGGCAGCGCGTGCTCGCCCAGCCGCCGCTCGAGCAGCAGCGAGTAGAACGCCTTCTGCACGTCCGGCGCGCACGCCGGCAGCTCGTCGAGGAAGAGGCAGAAGGCTTCCGGCCGCTCCGGCAGCAGCAGCCGCGGCGGGCAGAACACGCTGCGCTCCCCGACGATGCGCGGCACGCCGCTCACGTCCTCGGGCGCGATCTGCGTGCCGAGGAGCGACCGGCACGGGAGGTTCATCTCGCGCGCGGCCTCGTACACCATCTCGGATTTCCCCACGCCCGGCGGGGAGAGCACGAGGAAGCTCTGCTCGTGCGCCATGCACTGGACGAGCTTCTTCGCCTGGCGGAGCGTGAGCGTCTCCTCCAGCGGTCCGGCGAGCGGGGCGTTCAAGGCGGGAGTTCCTCCGTGCCGCGAAAGTCCGCCATGAACGCGGGGCGGCACGCCGCGGTTGACAGCGCTGCGGCGCGCCGGGGCCGGAGCGCTTGCGGCCGCGCGCCCGCTCGACGCGTCGCGGCGGCGCGGACTAAGATCGGGCCCCGCAGACGTCAGGCAAGAAACCAGGTGCCGGCCCGCCCGCCGGCGCGCGCCGCTCGGCGCGCGCCCGGCCGCGGCGCGCGTTCAGGCGAGGAGTACTCCATGCTCGAGCTCTACCACCACGGTTCGTCCACGTGCGCGGCGAAGGTCCGGTTCGCCCTCGCCGAGAAGGCGCTGCCCTACGAGGCGCACTACGTGGACATCCTCAGGGGCGAGAACTTCCGTCCCGAGTACCTGAAGCTCAACCCGCAGGCGGTCGTCCCGACGCTGGTCCACGACGGCGAGGTGCTGGTCGAGTCGACGGTGATCTGCGAGTACCTCGACGACGCGTTCCCGGACCGTCCGCTGCGCCCTGCCAGTGCCCGGGACCGGGCGCGCATGCGCCTCTGGACCAAGGCGGTGGACGAGAGCCTGCAGCCGGCGACGAAGTACGTCACCTACGCTTCCTGCCACCGCCACATCCTGAAGCGGCTCCCGCCCGACAAGTTCGAGCAGTACATGCGCGGCCCGGAGGGGGAGGCCGCGATCCGCGTCGCGGGGGACCCGGCCTGGGTCCAGAGCAAGCGCGCGATCGTGGAACTGGGCATCGCCGCGCCGGGCGTGGCGGAGAAGTTCCGCATCTACGACCTCTACCTGCAGAAGATGGACGACGCCCTGCGCGCGCGCCCGTGGCTCGCCGGGGCGACCTTCTCGCTCGCCGACGTGTCGCTCGCGCCCTACGTGAACCGGCTGGACATGCTCGGGATGTCGGAGCTGTGGACGCGCAGCCGCCCGCGGCTCGCCGACTGGTTCGCGCGCGTGCAGGCGCGCCCGACGTTCAAGCCCTGCTTCCGCGACGTGTGCCCGCCCGATCTCGCGCACGACCTCGCGACCTACGGCGCGCAGTCCTGGCCCGAGGTGCGGCGCATCCTCGGGTGAGCGGCCGCCGCGCGGCGCCGCGGTCGGGATAGACTTCCGGCCCGCCCACCGCCGCCAGGAGCCCGCCGCGATGCCCGCCAAAGCCAAGTACGTCTTCATCGCGAGCATGGACGTCGACCCGGACAAGGACGCGATCTTCAACGAGGTCTACGACACCGAGCACATCCCGCTCATCCTGAAGGTGCCCGGCGTGGTCTCGGCGCGGCGCTGCCAGACCGTGCCCCTGCGGATGTTCATCGGCGGCGAGATCAAGACGATCGCCGCCGAGGGCGAGCCGCGCTACAGCGCGATCTACGAGCTCGAGAGCGCGGAGGTGCTCACGAGCGCGGCCTGGGCGAAGGCGGTCGACGCCGGGCGCTGGCCGACCGAGGTGCGGCCGCACACGCGCAACCGCCGGCACGTGCTGAAGCGGCTCGACTGACTCAGGCGAGGAGCCGGTCGCGCGCGAGATAGCGCTGGCGATAGGTCTCGAACGGCACGTCGTCGGCCGCCTCGATCGCCCGCTGCTCGGCGAGCGACTCCTCGGCGAGCCGCGCGAAGTGCGCCGCGACCTCGGGTGCGAGCGGCGCCGCGCGCAGCGCCTCCGCGTGCCGGTGCGACAGCGCGAGGACGCACCGCAGGTAGGAGTCGTCGTGCTCGCGCGCCATCGCGCGCAGCAGCCTGGCCGACGGCACCGAATCCGGGTGTGCGAGCGCCGCCACCGCGGCGTCGAGCGCGGCGCGGTAGGCGCCGCCGCCGTGGGCCGCATCGAGCGCGGCGGCCAACGGCGCGCACTCGGCGAGGAGCTGCCCGCCCCACTCGGCAAGCGGCACTTCCCGCGCGCCGCGTGCCAGCTTCACCCCCGGCTCCCGCCCGCGCGTGGCCGTCGTCTGCTGGTTGCGCCCGAGCGCGGCGATCTCCGCGGGCGTGTCGGGCGGGCTCTCGGCGAGCAGGCAGTGCAGCAGGAACACGTCCAGGAACCGCATCGTCTCCGCCGCGATCCCGACCGGCAGGAACGGGTCGAGGTCCATCAGCCGCACCTCGACGTACTCGACCCCCCGCTCGCGCAGCGCGTGCAGCGGGCGCTCGCCGGGCCGGATGGTGCGCTTCGGCCGGATCGTCCCGTAGAACTCGTTCTCGATCTGGAGCAGGCTGGTCGCGAGCTGCTTGTACCCGTCCCCGTCGCGGATGCCGATCGCCTCGTAGGGCGGGTAGGGCCGGGTGAGCGCGTCCTGCAGCGACGCCCCGTAGCTCTCGAGGCTGTTGTAGCTCACCTTGAGGGTGGCCTGGGCGTCGCTCTGGTAGCCGAGGCGCCCCATGCGCAGCGACGTGGCGTGCGGCCGGTAAAGCGTCCCCGAGGTCAGCGGCTCGAGCTCGTGCGCGCGGCCGGCGACGAAGCTCGCGCACACCGCGGGCGAGGCGCCGAAGAGGTACAGCACCAGCCACGAGTGCCGGCGGAAGTTGCGGATGAGCGCGAAGTAGTCGGCGTTCGTGGCGGCCGGAATGGACCAGTTGTAGTGGATGCCCGAGATCGCCTGCATGCGCCGCCCGTAGCGGTGCGAGAGGCCGATCCGGTACACCGTCTTCATCCGCCCGATGTTGGAGCTGCCGTACTGCCCGATCGGGATCGCCTCGTCGGCCGGCAGCCCGCACGGCATGCTCGCGCACCACAGGATCTCGCCGCGCAGCGCGCGGTCGACGACCTGGTGGATGCGCGTCAGCTCGTCGATGCACGCCTCGGGGGTCGCGTGCGGCGCGGTGATCAGCTCGGGCTGCGACTCGCTGAAGTCGGTCGTAATGTGGGGATGCGTGAGCGCCGAGCCGAGCGCCGCCGGGTGCGGCGTAGTCGCGAGCGCGCCGTCGCGCCGCACGCGCAGGCTCTCCTTCTCGACGCCGCGGCGGATGCCCTTCAGTACTTCCGGCGATAGCGCGTGTGCACGGTCCATGGATCGTTCGGTCGCGGCGCGCCGGGCGGCGGCTCCGCGGGAGAACAGGGCTTATAGCAGATCCGCGGCGCGGGCCGCGGAGCCGCCGGGCGACCCGCCCGGCGGCCGCTACTTCAGCGGCTTGAAGCGGATGCGCTTGGGACGAGCGCCTTCCTCGCCGAGGCGCTTCACCTTGTCCGCCTCGTACTCCCGGTAGTTGCCGGCGAAGAACACCCACTGCGACTCGCCCTCGCAGGCGAGGATGTGCGTGGCGATGCGGTCGAGGAACCAGCGGTCGTGGCTGATGACCAGCACGGCGCCGGCGAACTCGAGCAGCGCCTCCTCGAGCGCGCGCAGCGTCTCGACGTCGAGGTCGTTCGACGGCTCGTCGAGCAGCAGCACGTTCCCCCCGGTGATCAGGGTCTTCGCCAGGTGCAGCCGCCCGCGCTCGCCGCCGGAGAGCTGCCCGACGATCTTCTGCTGGTCGGCACCGCGGAAGTTGAAGCGCCCGAGGTAGGCGCGCGAGGGCATCTGGAACTTGCCGACGGTGAGGACGTCGAGCCCGCCCGACACGTCCTCCCACACCGACTTGTTCGCGGCGAGATCGTCGCGCGACTGGTCCACGTAGGCGAACTTGACCGTCGGGCCGACCTCGATCGTGCCCGCGTCGGGCTTCTCGGTTCCGCGCAGCATGCGGAAGAGCGTCGACTTGCCGGCGCCGTTCGGGCCGATGATGCCGACGATCGCGCCGGGCGGGACGGCGAACGAGAGCTTGTCGATCAGCAGCCGATCGCCGTAGCCCTTCGAGACGTCCTCGAACTCGATGACCTTGTCGCCGAGCCGCTCGGCGACCGGGATGAAGATCTCCTGGGTCTCGTTCCGTGCCTGGTGCTCGTAGGACGCGAGCTCCTCGAAGCGCGCGAGGCGCGCCTTCGATTTCGCCTGGCGGCCCTTGGCGTTCTGCCGCACCCACTCGAGCTCGGCCTTCATGGTCTTGATGCGCGCGGCTTCCTGCTTAGCCTCGGTCTCGAGCCGCTGCTCCTTCTGCTCGAGCCACGAGCTGTAGTTCCCCTTCCACGGGATGCCGAAGCCGCGGTCGAGCTCGAGGATCCACTCGGCGGCGTTGTCGAGGAAGTAGCGGTCGTGGGTGACCGCGATCACGGTGCCGGGGAACTTCTGCAGGAACTGCTCCAGCCACTCCACGCTCTCGGCGTCGAGGTGGTTGGTCGGCTCGTCGAGCAGCAGCATGTCGGGCTTCGACAGCAGCAGCCGGCACAGCGCGACGCGGCGCTTCTCGCCCCCGGAGAGGTGCTCGACCCTGGCGTCCCACGGCGGCAGGCGCAGCGCGTCGGCGGCAATTTCGAGCTGGTGCTCGCTGTCCGAGCCCGCCGCGGCGATCACCGCCTCGAGCTTCGCCTGCTCCTCGGCGAGTGAGTCGAAGTCGGCATCGGGCTCGGCGTAGGCGGCGTAGATCTCGTCGAGGCGCTGCTTGGCGGCGAGGATGTCGCCGAGGCCCTCTTCGACGCTCGCCCGCACCGTCTTCGCCGGGTCGAGCTGCGGCTCCTGGGGGAGGAACCCGACGCGCATGTTCGGCATCGGCACCGCCTCGCCGTCGTAGTTCCTGTCCTCGCCGGCCATGATGCGCAGCAGCGTGGACTTGCCCGACCCGTTCAGGCCGAGCACGCCGATCTTGGCGCCGGGGAAGAAGCTGAGCGAGATGTCCTTGAGGATCTGGCGCTGCGGCGGCACCGTCTTGCTGACGCGCCGCATGGTGTAGACGTACTGGGCCATCGGAGTGTGGAATCGAAAGACGGGGGGACCGCGGGAAGGGCGCGATTATCCCCCGATTGCGCGCGCGGGCGCAGCGGCGCGCGGGCGGGCGCGAGTGCGCCCGGCGGCGCCGGCTAGGGCAGCTGGATTTTCCCGCCGCCGCGCGCGCCGCCGCCGCCGCCCAGGTCGGGCATCCCGCCCTGCGGAATGACGATCGACGAGGCGGCCTGCCGGCGCAGGTCCTGCAGCTCGCGCACCGTCTTTTCGATCGCGTCCTTGGCGAGCGGGCCGAACTTCGCTGCCGCATCCGCGAGCGAGGTCGCCTCGATCTCGAACACGATCGGCAGCGCGCCGACCGTGCTCATCACCTGCGTCTCGCCGACGTAGGCGATCTCGCGCGCCGGATCGCGCGCGCCGTCGCCCGTCACCGGGGTCATGCGCCGGATCGTCCCGACGCGCCGGTCGGTAAAGACTTCCTCGAGGTACAGCGTGGCCGGATCCATGCTCGGATCGGCTGGGCCGGGGCGGGTCGCCATGGCGGTGCTCCTGGAGTCGCAATGGCAGGTATTGTCCCGCACTCGGGCCCTTGCCGCCGGACCGCGCATGAACCGCCGCCGCCTCGTCCTCGCCGCGCACGGCGCTCGGGAGGGGCGGTGGCGCGCTAGCGCCCGCGGCGCTGCTCGTACGCCGCGATCGCGACGCCGCTCGCGAGGATCACCGCGATGCCGGCGAGCGTCGTCGCGTCGGGGAACTGGCCGAAGAAGACGAGCCCGGCGACCGTCGCCTGCACGACGTGCAGGTAGATGAACGGCGCGATGAAGGAGACCGGCGCGAGACGGTACGCGCGCATCAGCAGCAGGTGGCTCAGGGAGCCGGTGACGCCGAAGGAGAGAAAGAGCGTCGCCTGCCAGAGGTCCGGCCAGCGGTCGGGCAGGCCGAAGGGCAGGAGCGCGGTCGCCGCGACCGTCCCGACCAGCGACGAGATGAGCACGGTGGTGATGGGGTGCTCGCTCAGCGCGAGCTTGCGCGAGGTGAGCTGGAGCGAGGCGTTGCAGACGAGCGTGGCGAGCGCGAACGCGACCCCGATCGTCGCCAGCCCGGACCCCGGCCGCACGATGATCAGCATGCCGGCGAACCCGGCGCCTGCCGCGGTCCAGCGCGCCCAGCCGACGCGCTCGCCGAGCAGCGGCCCGGCGAGCACCAGGATGAGGAGCGGCGCGACGAAGCTGATCGCGGTGGCCTCGGCCTGCGGCAGGTACTTGAGCGCGGCGACGAGGAAGATGGAGAAGAGCGTCAGGATGGCGCCGCGCGCGAGCTGCAGGCCCGGGCGCCTGGTCGCGAGCAGCCGGCGGTCGCGGGCGAGCGCGACGTAGGCCGCCATGAAGAGGAGAAAGAAGAAGTAGCGCGCCCACACGACCGCGGGCACCGGGAAGTCGCGCACCAGGTACTTGCTGGTGGCGTCGACCAGGACGAACAGGAACTGCGCGCCGAGAAAGTGCGCGAGCGCGGTGAGGAGCGCGCGCCTCGGCGCGTCGGCGTGCGGCGCGGGCATCGGGACGCGAGCCTACCAGATCGGCCGGGCTAGAATCGCGGCTCCGAGTCGAGGTGGAGTGGCGGATGACCGACGTGCTCTCGTTCGCGGCAGGCGGCTATCGCTACGTCAAGGGCGTGTTCCAGTACTCGGCCGGCGTCGCCGCGGAGGCCGGCTTCGAGATCGAGCGGGTGCGCTTCCGTCGCCCGCTGCCGCTCGCCGACGGCTTTCGCGTCGTCGAGGCGCAGATCCGCGGCATGGGCCGGCCGCTCACCGCCTTCTGCGCGTGCGAGCTGCGCTCCCCGGCGCCGTTCACCGAGGAGGGGTTCGCCGCCTTCAACCGCGTGTACGTCGGCACGCTCGAGCGCTGGGGCGCATACCGCGACGGGCTGAACCCGGTGGCGCGCTCGAACGTGTGCCCCGAGCTGAACCCGCCCGCGGAACCGAGTCTCCACGCCTTCTCGTACACCGTGCCGGCGGACGCCGAGGCGATGCCGAGCTTCGTGATCGCCGGCAGCGCCGAATCCCCGGAGGGGAAGGCGAACTACCGCGACCACATCGTGCGCCGCGGCGACGCGTCGCCCGCGGGGCTGCGCGAGAAGGCGCGCTGGGTGCTCGGCGAGATGGAGCGGCGCATGGGCGCGCTCGGCTTCGGCTGGCGCGACGCGACCGCGACCCAGCTCTACACCGTGCACGACGTCCACCCCTTCCTCGCCGACGAGATCGTGCGGCGCGGCGCGGCCGGCGGCGGCCTCACCTGGCACTTCTGCCGGCCGCCGGTCGTCGAGCTCGACTACGAGATGGACGTGCGCGGGGTCGCGCGCGAGATCGTGCTGTAGCGGTCAGTCGCCGGTGCCGCGCTTGAGGGGCTAGCTCAACGCCCCGTCCACCGCGATCACCTGCCCGGAGATGTAGCCCGCGCGCTCCGAGGCGAGGAACGCGACGAGGTCGGCGACCTCCTCCGGCCGGCCGGCGCGCTGCATCGGCACCAGCGCCTTGATGCGCTCGGGGGGAAAGCTCTCCGCGCTCATCTCCGACCCGATCACGCCCGGCGCGACCGCGTTGACCGTGACCCCGCGCGAGGCGCATTCCAGGGCGAGCGCGCGCGTCGCGCCGATCAGCCCCGCCTTCGCCGCCGCGTAGTTCGTCTGCCCGCGGTTGCCGAGCAGCGCCGACACCGACGACACGTTCACGATCCGGCCCCAGCGCGTGCGCAGCATCGGCAGCAGCAGCGGCTGCGTGACGTTGAAGAAGCCGTTGAGCGAAACGTCGATCACGCTGCGCCAGTCCTCGCCGCGCATCCCCGCCATCACCGCGTCGCGGTGGATCCCGGCGTTGTTCACCAGCACCTGGATCGCCCCGGGCTCGATCAGCCGCTCGAGCGCGGCGCGCGTCGCCTCCGCGTCGGTCACGTCGAAGGCGACTGCGTCGCTGCCGCCGCCCGCCTCCGCGATCGCGGCCGCGACGCGCTCGGCCTCGGCCAGTCGCGTGTTGGCGTGCACCACGACATGGAGCCCGCTGGCCGCGAGCGCGCGGCAGATCGCCGCGCCGAGCACGCCGCTGCCGCCGGTGACGAGCGCGCGCCTCATCGGTCGAGCATCACCGTCGCGCGGCCTTCGGCGAGCGCGCGCCCGCCCGCGCTGACCGCGAACGCGTAGGCGAGCCCGCCGGCGTCCGCGGCGTCGCAGGTCGCCACGATCTCGAGGTCCGCGGCGACGTCGTCGAGGGTCGCGACGTGGAGCCGGACGTCGCGCACCGCGACCAGCCGGCCGGGCACCGCGCCCGTCGCGGCGCGCAGGGCGCCGTGCGCCGCCATCGCCTGCGCGGCGTACTCGATC
>JAGVSZ010000331.1 GCA_019137045.1 Betaproteobacteria bacterium | reverse complement strand
CACGGGGCGCCTCACCGACTCCCCGCCCGCAGCGCCCGCAACTTGGCGTACTTGTTGAAGCTGTTCATGCATCCGATCGCAATGTGCACCAGCCCGGGCACGCCGTCGAGGAACCCGAGCCGGAAAACGTAGAACTTGAGGAACCTCACCACCGGGCTGAACAGCATCTGCAGCGCGCCGGCGTCGCGGCCGTCGGCGAGCATCCGCTCGGCCTGCAGCGTGGTGTAGCGGTTCTGCTTGTCGAGGTAGCGCTCGAGCGTCTCGGCCGACTCGTGCAGGAGGTCGCCGGCGAGCCGCCCGACCGACGCGGTGGTCAGCACGTGCTCGTGCACCGCGTCGTCGCTCCAGCGCGCGTGCTGGCGGTGGAAGAGCCGCGTGTTCCAGTCGGGATAGCCTTCGCCGTGGCGGAGCCAGCGCCCCATGAACCGGTTGCAGCGCGCCATCGCGTACACGTGCCCCCGCGGCGCGGCGAGCTCGGCGACGATCGACGCGCGCAGCGGCGCGCTCACGCGCTCGTCGGCGTCGATGCACAGCACCCAGTCGTGGGCGGCCTGCGCCACCGCGAACTGCTTCTGCCGCCCGAAGCCGAGCCACTCGTGCTCGATCACCCGTGCGCCCCGCGCGCGCGCGCGCTCGACCGTGCCGTCGGTGCTGCCGGAGTCGACGACGAGGGTCTCCTGCGCGAAGGCGACGCTCGCGAGACAGGCCTCGAGCTGGGTCGCGGCGTTGCGCGTGATGACGACCGCCGACAGCGCTGCTGGCACCGGTGAGTTTTCCTTTTAATTCAAACGCTTTCTGCCTGCATTCTAACCCCGACCCGGGCCGCGCCGGATTGACCGGCGCAGAGCATATGGCCATACTCGCGAGTATGGCCAGCGAAACGATCAAGGGCACCTATTCCCTGGACGTGGAGACCGTCCGGGCGCTGGAACGTCTCGCGCGCCGCTGGAACGTCTCGAAGTCCGAAGCGCTGCGCCGGGTCATCCAGGCGAGCGCCGCCCGCGAGCCGCACGAGGCGGGGCGCGAGGCCCTGCGCGCGCTCGACGATCTCCAGCGCGCGCTCGACCTGACCGACGGCACCGCGGCGGCCTGGGAGGCGCGCGCACGGTCGGAGCGGCGCCGCACCGCGCGGCGGCGCGAGCCCGCCGGCCGGTGATCGTCCTCGACACGAGCTTTCTCATCCGCGCGCTCGCGCGCGGATCGGCGCAGGATGCGCGCCTG
Source organism: Betaproteobacteria bacterium (assembly GCA_019137045.1). Classification (GTDB taxonomy): domain Bacteria; phylum Pseudomonadota; class Gammaproteobacteria; order Burkholderiales; family SG8-39; genus JAGVSZ01. The sequence continues at coordinate 2,945 of JAGVSZ010000331.1, read as the reverse complement.
CGCGAGTGGCTGCGCAGCGGCGAGGAGCTCGGCATGAGCGCGATCGCCTGGGCGGAGCTGCTCTGCGGTCCGATCACGCCGGACCAGGTCGACCTCGCCGCGCGCGTCGTGCCCCGCCGGGTCGCGTTCGGCGAGGAGGATGCGGCGAGCGCGGCCCGGCTCTTCAACGACAGCGGGCGCCGCCGCGGCTCGCTGACCGACTGCATGATCGCCGCCACGGCGCTGCGGCTCGACGCGCCGCTCGCCACCGAGAACCCGGCCGCTTTCCGCCGCTTCGAGCCGGCCGGGCTGCGCCTGCTCGCCCCATGATGCGAACCGTCGGGCCGCGCGGGCGATGAAGCGCATCCTCCTCGTCCGCCTCTCGTCCCTCGGCGACGTCCTGCACACCTTCCCCGCCGCCACCGACCTCCGCCACGCGCTGCCCGACGCGGTGCTCGACTGGGCGGTGGAGGAGGCTTACGTGCCGCTCGTCCGGATGCACCCGGGCGTGACGCGCGCGCTGCCCTTCGCGCTGCGCCGCTGGCGCGGCGAGTGGTACCGGCCGCGCGCCTGGCGCGAGCTCGCGGCGTTCGCGTCCGCCCTGCGCGAGCAGCCCTACGACGCGATCCTCGACACGCAGGGCCTCCTCAAGAGCGCGCTGGTGGCGAAGCTCGCGCGCGGCCCGGTGCACGGCTTCGGGCCCGGCACCGCGCGCGAGCGCCTCGCCGCGCGGCTCTACGATGCGACGAGCGAGTTCGCGCCCGCGGAGCACAAGATCGCGCGCTACCGCGCGGTCGCGGCGCGCGCACTCGGCTACACGCCCCGCCCGGCGGTCGACTACGGCATCGTCGCGCCGCCTGCACCGGCTTTCGCGCCGCGGCCGCCCTACTGCGTGCTGCTGCACGCGACTGCGCGCGCCGCGAAGCTGTGGAGCGAGCCGGCGTGGGTCGAGCTCGCGCGCGCGCTCGAGGCGCGCGGGGTCGTCTGCGTGCTGCCGTGGGGCGCCGACGAGGAGCGCGCCCGCTCGGCGCGGCTCGCCGCGGCGCTTTCCCGCGCGGTCGTCCCGCCGCGCCTGTCGCTCGAGGACGCGGCGGGCCTGATCGGCCACGCGGCGGCCGTGATCGGCGTGGACACCGGGCTCATGCATCTCGCCGCCGCGCTCGCCGTTCCCGTCGTGGGCGTCTTCTGCGACTCGGAGCCGCTCGACGCGCGCCCGCTCGGCGCCGGACGCGCCGCTTATCGCGGCGGCGTGGGCGCGCCGCCGACCGCCGCCGCGGTGCTCGATGCGCTGCGCGAGGTCGCGCCGGGGCTGGCGTGATGCTGCGACCCCTCTACACCCTGCTCTGGCACCTCGCCCTGCCGCTGCTTCCGCTGCGGCTGTGGTGGCGCGGGCGCAGGGAGCCGGGCTACCGCGAGTCGATCGGCGAGCGCTTCGGGCGCTACGGGCCGCCGCCTGCCGGTCCGGTCATCTGGCTCCACGCGGTCTCGCTCGGCGAGACGCGCGCCGCGCAGCCGCTGGTGCGCGCGCTGCGCAGCCGCTTTCCGGACCACGCGTTGGTCGTGACGCACATGACCGCCACCGGCCGCGAGGCGGCGCGCAGCCTGTACGGGGACTTCGCCACGTTCGCGTTCCTGCCCTACGACCTGCCGTGGGCGGTGCGGCGCTTCGTCGCCCACTTCCGCCCGCAGCTCGGCGTCGTCATGGAGACGGAGGTCTGGCCGAACCTCGTGCGCGCGTGCCGCGCCGCCGGGGTGCCGGTGCTGCTCGCGAACGCGCGGCTGTCGGAGAAATCCGCGCGCGGCTACGCGCGGGTCGCGACGCTCGCGCGCGCGGCGCTCGCCGACTTCGCCGCGATCGGCGCGCAGACGGCGGCCGACGCCGAGCGGCTCGCCGCGCTCGGCGCGCGCACGGTCGAGGTCACGGGGAACCTGAAGTTCGACGTCACGCCGCCGGCGGATACCGAGGCGCGCGCGGCAGCGTTGCGGGCGCTCTGCGGCGAGCGGGCGGTCTTCCTGGCGGCGAGCACGCGGGAGGGCGAGGAGGCGCTCCTCCTCGACGCGCTCGCGCGCGCCCCCCTGCCCGCGGGCGCGCTCACCGTGATCGTGCCGCGGCATCCCCAGCGCTTCGACGAGGTGGCGGAGCTGCTCGCGCGCCGCGGCCTCGCGTTCGTGCGCCGGAGCGAGGCGCGCGCGGTTCCGGCCGACTGCGGGTTCGTGCTCGGCGACTCGATGGGCGAGATGAGCGCCTACTACGCGGCGGCCGACGTCGCCTTCGTGGGCGGGAGCCTGCTGCCGTTCGGCGCGCAGAACCTGATCGAGGCCTGCGCGGTCGGCGCCCCGGTGCTGATCGGGCCGTCGACCTTCAACTTCACCGCTGCGGCGGCGGAGGCGGTGCGGTGCGGCGCGGCCGTGCAGGTCGAGGATGCGGCGGGGTTGGTGCGCGAAGCGGCGCGGCTGCTCGCCGACGCGGGCGCGCGGGCGTGGATGGGCGAAGCGGGCGAGGGCTTCTGCGCGGCGCACCGCGGCGCGACGGCGCGCACGATGGCGATCGTGACGCGCCTGGTCGCAGACCGCTGAGCCCGGCCTGCGGCGAACCGCCTAATCGGTCCCGGGGACTTTCGGGTCGACGAACTTGACGACGCGCGTCCGGCCGTCGGCGGCGACGCGCTTTGCCTCCGGGGCAGGCGCGGCGACCGTCTTCTCGGGCGCCGACGCGGCATCCGCGACGGGACGCGACAGGGTCTTCGGATCGGCCGGCGCGCGCGGCGAGGTCTTCTTGTCGGACGCGGTCTTGGCCGTCTTCCCGGCGGCGCGGGGTTGCGCGGGCGCGGCGTCCTCGGCGGCCGGAACGGCGGTCCGCAGCGGCTGCGCATCGGTGCGCGGCGCGGTCGCCTGCGCGGCCGCGGGGAGCGCGGTCGCGAGCGGTGCGGAGGGCTCGGCCCCGGCGTTCGCCGCGAGCGGGGCGA
>JAGVSZ010000161.1 GCA_019137045.1 Betaproteobacteria bacterium | reverse complement strand
CGCGCCGGGTCGTGCCGCTCGAGCACCGGCGCGAACATCGCGCCGACCGGATGGCGCCGCAGGTCCGGAGACACGTAGCCGACGCGCAGGCGGCGACCGGGCGCGCGTGAGTGGGTGAAGCGTGGAGTGGAAGGGTAGAGCGGCGCGGCGACCGCCGCGGCCCAATCGCGATGTGCCTCCAGCACCGCCTCGGGCGCGACGTCGGGCACGGCATTGAGCGTCCCGAGCAGGCTCGTGAGCGCGTGGTGGTACTCGGGGGCGAGCCGGTGGGTCGCGCGGTACTCGCGCACCGCGTCGGCCGCCCGGCCGAGCTGGTTGTAGACGTTCGCGAGCTGGACGCGCGGCTCGGCGCGTTGCGGGTGATCGGCCACGAGCGTCTCGAGGTGCGCCGCGGCCTCGGTCCAGCGCGCGCAACCGGCGAGCGCCAACGCGAGCACGTAGCGCGCGCGCGCGGGCTCGGCGAGGTGCGTCCAATCGGTCTCGAGCAGCGCCAGCGCTTCGGCGAACGCCGCCTTGCCGTCGGGACTGCCCTGCGCCGAGTCCACGAGCGCCGCGGCCAGCCCGAGCCGCGCCGCGCCGCTCGCCGGATCGAGCGCGAGGGCGCGCCGGAATGCCGCCGCCGCAGCGCCGTGCGCGCCGCGGTCGACCTGGAGTTGCGCGAGGTTGAACCACGCGGCGAAGCGCTCGGGCGCGAGCTCGGTCGCGCGCGCGTAACGCGCGCGCGCGTCGTCGACCCGCCCGAGCGCGCGCAGCGCGTTGCCCAGGTTCAGCTGGAAGAGTCCGTTCGCGGGGTCGGCGTCGACCGCCGCTTCGAGGCGGCGCACCGCGCCGGGGTGGTCGCCGCGCCGGTCGGCGGCGAGGCCGAGGAGATGAAGCGCGTGCGCATTCGCGGGCGCGTGCGCGAGGACCCGCGCGCAGATCGACTCTGCGTCCTCGATGCGCCCCTGCTCGAAGAGCGCGACCGCGCGCTCGATCTCGGGCGCGCCGCTCGCGCCGGGCGCCATGCGCCGGCGAACCCGGTCGAACCAGCTCATCGGCGGACGTCGTCCAGAGCGCGCAACGGCGGCGATGGTACTGGAGCGCACGGTGCGCAACAAGGCGCGCGCGCGCCGCGAGCGTGCCGCAGTGCCCGGCGTCGCGGCCGCGGCCCTTCGGATGCGTCGCGCCGCGGGCTAGACTGTGGCCGTTCCGATTCGGGGCGCTCCCGGGTAATGCTGCTCAAGCTTCTCCGTTCACTCGCCCGCCCGGCCGCGGACGCGCCCGCGCTCGTCCCCCTGGCCGATCTCCCGCCCGACGCGGCCCCCGCGATCGTGAATGCGCTTCGCGACGCCGCGCGCGCGGCGGCCCTCCTGGGCGGAATCGCAGCGCGGCGGCCGGACGACGCGCTCGCACACGCGCTGCACGGCGTATTCCTCGCGCACGCGGGCGATTCCGATGCTGCCGAGCGCGCCTACGCGGCCGCCCGCCAGGCCGAGGCGGGGAAGCCGCTCGAGTCGACCGTGGGCTACCACTTTTTCGCGCGCGGCGTGCATCACGTGAACGCCGACGACCCGGCTGCGGCCGAGTGCTGCCTGCAGCTCGCCGCGCAGCTCCTGCCGCACGCAGCGGCGCCGCTCGAGATGCTCGGGCTCGCGGGTTACCTCTCTGGCGACGTGGACGCGGCGCGAACGTGCTTCGACCAGGCGCTCGCGCGTGCCGCCGACGCGGAGCGCGGCGCGCTCGAAGTGAACCGGTTGATCGACACGCTGCCGCAGGTCGCACCGAGCGCAGCCGCCCTGGCGGCTGCGCGCGCGCAGTTCGGCGCGGAGCTCGACCGCCTGCTCGCGCGGCCGCACGCGATCCCCGACCCGCTCGCCGCCGTCCACCGCACGCCCTTCTTCCTCTGCTACCAGGGGATGAACGACCGCGCCGACAACGCGCGCCTCGCCGAGCTGTTCCTGCGCGCCGCGCCCGGACTCGCCCACGTCGCGCCTCGCGTTGCAGGACCGCGCGGGAGCAAGCTGAAGGTCGGGTTCGTCTCGGCGCACCTCGGACGCCACTCGGTGGGCGTCTGGTACCGGGCGCTCGTCCGCCTGGTGCTCGAGGGCGGGCGCTTCGACGCGCACCTCTTCGCGTACGGGAACGACGTCGATCCGCGCCTGCGCGCCGCCGCGGAGGCGCGCGACGCCTTCGTGCCGCTCGGGGAGACGCTCGAGGCGGCGCGCGCGCGCATCGCGGCCCGCGCTCCGGACGTGCTCGTCTACACCGACGTCGGCATGGACCCGTTCCTGTACTTCCTCGCGTTCGGCCGTCTCGCGCCGCTGCAGGTGCTGCTCGCCGGCCACCCGTCGACGTCGGGCATCCCGGCGCTCGACGCGTTCGTCAGCAACGTCCACCAGGACCGCGACGACGCTCAGGCCCACTACAGCGAGCGCCTCGTGCGCCTGCCCGAGATCGCGGTGTACGTCGAGCGCACGGAGCCGCCGGCCGAGCCGCTATCGCGCGCAGCGCTCGGCTGGGCGGAGGACGCGCGCTACTACGTGTGCCCGATGATGCTGCAGAAGCTCCACCCCGACTTCGACTGGGCGCTCGCCGAGATCCTGCGCCGCGATCCGGACGGCGAGGTCGTGCTGTTCGCCGACGCCGCCCGGCCGCTCTGGCAGCGTCAGCTCGAGGCGCGGTTCGCGCGCGACCTGCCGGAGGTCGCCGACCGCATCGTCTTCCGGCCGTTCGCGCCGAAGCCCGAGTTCCTCAGCCTGCTCCTCGCGGCCGACTGCGTGCTCGACCCGTTCCACTTCTCGGGCGGCGTCACGAGCTACATCGGGCTCTCCCTCGGCGCGCCGCTGGTGACGCTGCCGGGCGAGCTGTTCCGCAGCCGCATGACCGCGGGCATGTACTGGCAGGCCGGCGTCGCCGACTGCGTCGCCCGCTCGCCCGCCCACTACGTGGAGCTCGCGCTCGCGTTCGCCGGCGACCCGGGGCGGCGCGCCGAGTTCCGATCGCGCATCACCGCGGCGCACCCGGCGCTGTTCTCGACGCGGCGCGCGGTCACGGCGCTCGAGGACTGGATCGCCGAGGCGGGCGAGGGCGCGCGGTGAGGGCGGTGCCCCGATCGCGGCGCGCAGGAACCCCATCACGCGCGGCGGGCGGGCGCGTTCGCCGGCGGGGGCGCTGGCGGCTATGATTCGCCCATGCTGAAGAGCCTCCTGCGCAACGTCCTCGCCGGGCGACCGGAGCGCGATGCACCGCGATCGCCCTCCACCCGCCCTGATGAGGCGCTCGCGCGCCGGTACGCCGCTGCGGAGACGCACTGGCGCGATGGCCGGACGGCGGAGGCCGCCGAAGAGTGCCGTGCGCTGCTCGAGGGCGCGCCGAACTTCTGGGCCGCGCACAACCTGCTGGCGGCGATCGAGATGCCGGGCGAGAACTATTTCGGCGTGCTCGCACGCATCCACGCTCACCTGAACCCGCGCACCTACGTGGAGATCGGCGTGTCGCGCGGCGAGTCGATCCGGCTCACGGGACCGGCCACGCGCGCGATCGGCGTGGACCCCGCTCCGGCCGTGAGCGAGGCGCTCGGCCCGAACGTGAGCATCGTGGCGGAGACGAGCGACGAATTCTTCGCCGCGTACGACGTCCGCGCCGAGCTGGGTGGGCTGCCGATCGATCTTGCCTTCATCGACGGCATGCATCAATTCGAGTTCGCGCTGCGCGACTTCATCAATATCGAGGCGTTGTGCGAGCCCGCCTCGACGATCTTGATCCACGATGTCTATCCGCTCGATCGACCCACGGCGGAACGCGAGCGCGTCACCGAGTTCTGGAGCGGGGACATCTGGCGCCTGGTGATGCTGCTGCGCAAGCATCGGCCCGATCTGGTGGTGCGCACGATCGCCGCCGCGCCCACCGGGCTCGCGCTCGTCCGCAACCTCGACCCTGGCTCGACGCGGCTGCGCGACGGGCTCGACGGCCTGATCGAGGAGGGGCTTGCCCTCGACTACGGGGTTCTCGACGGCCGCAAGGCGGAGCTGCTCGCGCTCGTCCCGAACGACTGGGCGCAGGTGCGCGCGCTCCTCGACGCCCCGCTGTCTGCGGCGCGGTAGCGAGCGACCGCTTGCGCGTGCTCAACGTCGGCGGCAGCACCAAGACCATCCCGATCCCGCCGCATTACGCCGGCTGGGACCATCTCCTGCTCGACA
>JAGVSZ010000440.1 GCA_019137045.1 Betaproteobacteria bacterium | reverse complement strand
GGCGTCGTCCAGGGCAGCGCGCGCGTGGAGGTCGAGCTGACCCTGCCGAATTGCGACGACTCGAGTTCGGGCGCGAAGTACGTGCGCATCGTCGTCGCGAAGCCGCCGTACAACGCCAACGTCCTCGGTCCGAGCGCGGGCACCGACTGGTTCTTCAACAACGACTGGCACCACGTCACGCTCTACTCGGTCGCGCCTGCGGCGACCACGATCGCGGCGAAGGACGCCTCCAGCGGGAATCCCGTCTGCGCGCTGCCGGCCGACTGCCTCGACGCGGTGAACACCGCGAACGGCGGACCGAATCGGCACCTCGTCCTCCTGCTCGCCGGGATGCCGGTGGACAGCACGACGCCGCGACCGGCGCCGGCCCTCGCCCGGTATCTCGAGGGCCGGAACGACTGGCCCTCGCCCGCCCACACGCCCGCCAATCAGTTCGAGACCTATCGCGGGGGGCTCGACCGGACGCGCAGCGTGCCCGGGAACGACCAGCTGGCGGTGATCGCGCCGTGATTTCGCGCCGCGGCAGCCTTCCCCGCCGCGCGCGGGGCTTCACGCTCACCGAGCTCGCCGTGGTGGTCACGATCATCGCGCTCATCCTCGGCGGGGTCGTGCTCACGATGGGCGCGGTCTCGAGCGCGCGCGAGGTCGAGCAGACCCAGCGGCAGCTGGACGAAGCGCGCGAGGCGCTGCTCGGCTTCTTCCTGCGCAACGGCCGCTTTCCCTGTCCCGCCGCGCCGGCCGCGACCGGGGTCGAGTCGTTCGTCTCGCCGGGCGCCCTCCCCGCCCCGGTGGCAAGCCCCGCGTTCGACATCCGCTGCAGCAACCCCTTCGACGGATTCCTGCCCGCGGTGACCCTCGGCCTGAGCCGCACCGACAACCAGGGCTACCTGCAGGACGCGTGGGGCAATCGCGTCCGGTACGCGGTGACGGCGTGGGTTCCCGCCCCGCCGTTCGACGCGGCGCAATGCCCGCCGAACACCGCCACGCCGGACTTCACCAAGTGCCCGGTCTTCACCACCTCGGGAGGCGTGGCGGCGAGGGGGCTCGCCAACATCACCGCGAGCGCCGCGACCATGCTGAGCGTCTGCAACCGGCTCGCGTGCGGGGCGCCGGCCGCGCCCGAGACGCCGCTGACGTTCTTCGCGCCGGCCGTGGTGTTCTCGACCGGCCGGAACTTCGCCGTCGTCGCCCCGCTGCTCGACGAGCTCGAGAACGTGAACAACGACGGCATCTTCGTCGTGCACACCCCGCGTCCGGCCGGCGCCGCCGCGGGCGAGTTCGACGACCTGGTCACCTGGATCTCGCCCAACATCCTCTACAACCGCCTGATCGCCGCCGGCGCGATCTGAGGATTATTTCCGCTTCCGCCGGCCGCCCGGCCGTACGCCGTGCGACCGGGCGCGAGAAGTGTGACGCATCTGCCGCGGCGCGCGCCGCGCGCGGGCGGCGAGTCATCGTAGAATGCCCGCGGACGCTGCCGGACCGGCGAGCGCTCCGGTCCCCGACGGCACGACCGCGAGAACAACACCCTCGATGAGCTACCTCGCCGAACTCGGAAGACGCCTGCGCACCGCAGGCATCGAGCCCGACGACCCGGACGACGTCAAGCTCAAGAAGTCGCTGCTGATGTTCGCGATGGGGCTGACGGTCGCGGCCCCGGTCCTGTGGCTCGCGCTGTACGGGTTCATGGGCCAGAACCTCCCCGCCTCGATCCCGTTCGGCTACCAGCTCGTGTCGCTCGGCACGCTGGTCGCGTACCTCGCCACGCGCAACTTCGACCTGTTCCGCGTGCTGCAGCTCAGCCTGTACCTCTTCTTCCCGTTCGTGCTGCAGTGGCAGCTCGGCGACTTCATCACCGCCAGCGGCTTCGTGCTGTGGGGCCTGCTCGCGCCGGTGGTCGCGGTCCTGGTCTACAGCCCGCGCGACTCGATCCCGTGGTTCGCCGCCTACCTCGTCCTGATCGTGGCCGCGGCCGGCGCCGACTACTACCTCTTCTCCGAGGGCGTGAAGCCGCCGCCGGTGCCGCCGAAGACGATCGTCGTCTTCTTCGCCCTCAACTTCGTTGCCATCTCGAGCGTCGTCTACTTCCTGCTGCGCTACGCCGCGGTGGAGCGCGACAAGTCCAAGGCGCGCATGGAGGAAGCGCACCGCCTGCTCCAGGCGGAGCAGGAACGCTCGGAGCGGCTGCTGCTCAACATCCTGCCCGGCCCGGTCGCCGAGCGGCTGAAGATGGAGGACGGGACGATCGCCGACGGCTTCGCGGACGTGACGGTGATGTTCGCCGACATCGTCAACTTCACCACGCTGGCCGAGGGGATGTCGCCCAACCAGATCTTCGCGATGCTCAACAAGGTGTTCTCCTCGTTCGACTCGCTCGCCGAGACGCACGGCCTGGAGAAGATCAAGACCATCGGCGACGCCTACATGGTGGCGGGCGGGCTGAACGACGAGTCGTCGGTCAACTACTCGGAGGCGATCGCGCAGATGGCGCTCGACATGCGCGATCTGCTCGCGAGCGACCTGTCGGTGAACGACCACCGCCTGGAGATCCGGATGGGCATCGGCACCGGGCCGGTGGTGGCGGGCGTCGTGGGCAAGAAGAAGTTCATCTACGACCTCTGGGGCGACACGGTGAACCTCGCGAGCCGCATCACCGCCGAGAGCATCCCGGGCATGGTCCAGGTGGACGTCACCACCTACCGCCGCCTGCGCAACCGCTTCGAGTTCGACCCGCCCAAGACGATCTACCTCAAGGGCAAGGGCGACACGACGGTCTACACGCTGCGCGGCCGCAAGGCGGCCGCCGCGCGCGAAGCGGCCGCCTAGGACCCCGCGCGCTCGGGCGCCGCGGCGCGCGGGCGCTGCGCATCGCCCCTGCGCAGCGACCCGCGCAGCTCGAAGACGACCTCGCCGGGCTCGTTGCGCGCGAGCCGGAGCGTGAAGCCGAGCATGTCGGCCTGGCGCGCCACCTGGTACAGGCCGATGCCGTAGCCGGTGTCCGACGGGACCGGGCCCTTGAGCAGGCCCTCGATCACGTTCTTCGCGACCGGCTGGCCGGTGTCGGTGACGCTGAGCACCACGTCCTCCCCCATGACGAGCGCGACGCCCACGCGCACGCCCGGGTCGAGCTTGCGCTTCTCGAGCGCGTTCTGGAGCAGGTTCTCGGCGGCGGTGTCGAACAGGTCCTGCGGCAGCGGCACGCCGCCCTCGATCCGGGCCGCCGCGAACTCCACGCCGCGCAGCTGGTAGGTCTTGAGCAGCGACTCCCACCACGCGTCCGAGCGCACGAAGCGCCCGGTGTCGGTCTGCGGCCGCTGCAGCTTGTCGAGCGTCTGCTGCAGGCGCTGGAGCACGGTCGGCAGGTGGCGGCGCATCAGCGCGTGCAGCGCCGCCGGGTCCCCGCCCGGGTCGCGCTCGGCCGCCGAGCACAGCACGTTCAGCGACTGCAGCAGGTTCTTCACGTCGTGGGTCATGCGCGCGCCGGTCTCGTGCAGCGCCTGCACGTAGGTCTGCTGCTTGAGCTTCAGCTCGCGCTGCTTGGCCACGTGGAACTGCTCGACCAGCTGGCCGAGCAGGTTGATGTGCCACACCAGCGAGGGGCTCGGCCGCTGGCGGCTGTACAGGCGGATGCTGATCGCGCGGCCCGCATACTCCACGGTGTGCCGCGACGGCGCGCCGAACTCGCCCGACTCGCTCCCGCCGCTCCAGCTGCCGCCGGTGACCCACGGCAGCTTCCCGAGCCCGTCGCAGGCCTCCTTGAGGAAGCGGTCCGGCCGCGACTCCGCGCGCGACAGGTCGGCGAGGAAGTGCAGCCACTGCTCGAACGGCAGCCCGATCGACAGCAGGTAGCGCGAGAACACCATCTGCAGCCCGGAGAAGCCGGCGCGCGGGTTCCACACCAGGCTGAGGAAGAGCAGGAAGGTCGCGATCGCCATCAGGCTGAAGGTGAGCGCGAAGGCGTAGCTCTTCTTGCCGACGGTCATGAACGCGAAGCTGCCCAGGACCAGCGCGACGAGCAGGAGGAAGATCATGCTCGCGTAGAAGAAGTCGATCACCTGGGGCTCGGCGGTGTCCGACTCGACCGGCATCAGCGCCATCAGCACGAACAGCGCCGGGAGCCCGTACTGCACGACCAGCCGGATCTCGGGCTCGAGGACGGTGTTCGGGAACCCGTTCGGCACGATCCACAGCAGCAGCAGCATCACGAGATACGTGAAGACGGTGAGGTAGAACAGCCGCAGCCAGCGCGCCTGGAACAGGAAAACATTGCCGCCGACGATGCCCGACAGCAGCGCCACCCACGTGCCGAGCATCCACCAGTTGAGGAAGGCGAGGATCCCGATCGTGATCAGGACGATCAGCAGGAGCTCGCTCGCCTTGAGCTTCTGGCCGCCCTGCATGAACGGCTGCCAGATCAGGAACAGGCCGAGGTGCGCCATCATGAGCCCGCGCGCCCAGATGTCCTCGACGCCGCGGATGACCGCGACGTGCAGGCAGACGAGCATCGCGAGCACCAGCAGGCGCGCCTTGCGGCCCGACACCGGCGCGCCGCCGTCGAACACCTCGCCCCTCACCGGCGCGCTCGCATCGCCTTGCATTCGGCTTCTCCGGCCCTTAGTCTTCGTGCCGCGGCGCCCCGCACGCCGGCGACGTCCCCCCCGCAATGCGCCGAATGATACGCGTCATCCTGCCGCTCGCCCGCGCCACGCTCCTCGAAGCGGCGCGCAGCCGGCTGCTCTGGCTCGCCGCGATCCTGTGCGTGCTCTGCCTCGGGCTCGCGGGCTTCATCCAGCAGGTCGCGATCATCGAAGCGCCCCGCATCCAGGCCGCCATCCTGGCGGCCATCCTGCGCGCGGCGGCCGCCTTCCTGACCGCGGCGTTCGTGACGATGAGCATCGTGCGCGAGTACGACGACAAGGTCTTCGAGCTGATGCTCGCCCAGCCGTGGCCGCGCGGGGTCTACCTGGCCGGCAAGTTCGTCGGTTTCTCGACAGCCGCGGTCGCCCTCGCCGTCATCGTCAGTCTGCCGCTCCTGCCTTTCGTCCCCCTCGAGCGGCTGGGCGCGTGGACGCTGTCGCTCGGCTGCGAGCTCGTCATCGTCGCCGCGATGAGCCTCTTCTGCGTCATCACGCTCGCGCAGATCGTGCCGGCGCTCGCGGCCGTGCTCGGCTTCTACGTCCTCGCGCGCTCGATCGGGGCGATGCAGATCATCGCGGCCGCCTCCGACGCCCCCGGCACCTGGGCCGAGCGCGCGGCGGACTGGGTGCTGCGCGGCATCGCGCTCGTCCTGCCCCGGTTCGACCTCATGACCCGCGCGGACTGGCTGGTGGTCGCCCTGCCCGCCCCGGCGGCGCTCGCCGGCGTCGTGGCCCAGGCGGCGGCGTACGCCGTCCTCCTCATGGCGGCGGCCCAGTTCGACCTGCACCGGCAGAATTTCTAGCCGTGCGCGAGCGGCCGATCAGCCACGTGCCGCGCTGGGTGCTGGCCCTCCTCGGGGCCGCGTTCGCCGTCCAGCTCGCGCTCGGCGTCGGCCTGCCGCGGCCGCGCGCCGCGGCGGCGGACCTGCCCCGCCCGCCCGGCCTCGCCGTGCTGCGCCTCGCGTCGTTCGGCGACCCGATTCCGCTCGCGAACCTGCTGATGCTCTATCTCCAGGCGTTCGACTACCAGGCCGGGACCCACGTCCCGTACCGGGACCTCGACTACGAGCGGCTCGAGGGCTGGCTCGACCGGATCCTCGCGCTCGACCCGGACGGCCAGTACCCCTTGATGTCGGCGAGCCGGCTCTACGCCCAGGTCCCCGACCCGGCCAAGCAGCGGCGGATGCTCGAGTTCGTCTACCGGCACTACCTCGAGGACCCGAACCGGCGCTGGCCCTGGCTCGCGCACGCCACCATTCTCGCCAAGCACGAGCTGAAGGACCTCGCCCTCGCGCGCCGGTACGCGGTCGCGCTGCAACGGCACACGACCACCCCCGACGCCCCGGTCTGGGTGCGGCAGATGGAGCCCTTCATCCTGGAGGACATGAACGAGCTGGAGGCGGCGAAGATCCTGATCGGCGGCCTGATCGCGAGCGGCCAGGTGAAGGACGAGCGGGACCTGCGCCTGCTGCAGCGGCGGTTGGAGACGCTGGAGGCACGGATCGCGGCCGAAAAGAACCGCAAACCGTGACTTTGTTGGCAGCGCGTCAGATACGCCGAAATCCCGACATTTCCGAGGGTCGGCGCGCCCGTGATTTCCTCCACATTCAAGGGCTAAGCGTTGGCATCGAAGTTGCTCCGGTTTTGGGCTGCGCGGCCCGGAGGTCTTGCGGGCGCGCCATTGCAAGGAGCGAACAATGCCAACGAAACGGACACAGACGGGCTTCACCCTGGTCGAGATCGCGATCGTGCTCGTGATCATCGGCCTCCTCCTGGGCGGCATTCTGAAGGGCCAGGAGATGATCACGCAGGCCCGGATCAAGAACGTGATCAACGACTTCAACGGGATCACCGCGGCGTACGCGTCGTACCACGACCGCTATCGCGCCATTCCGGGCGACGACGTCAATGCGGCCGGCCGCTGGACGGCCGCGACGGCGGTGTCCGGCAATGGAAACGGGCAGGTGGCGGGCGCGTACAACGCCACGGCGAGCAGCCCGCCGGTCACGGGGGAGGAGTCCAACCTCTTCTGGTGGCACCTCAGACTGTCGGGGTTCATCGCCGGCGCGACCGCGCCGACACAGGGCGCGGCCAACCAGCCCACGAACGCCGTGGGCGGGATGGTCGGGGTGACGACCGGGGACGGCACTGCGGGGATGATGAGCTTCTCGGGCCTGATCGTCTGCTCGTCGAACCTCCCGGACAAGATCGCGATCGCGGTGGACACGCAGACGGACGACCAGAGTTCGAACACCGGCACCGTCCGCGGGATGCTGCAGGCGGGCGCGAACCCCAACATCGGGGCCGCCGCGGCAAGCTACGCGGAGACCGGGTCCAACCAGTATCTCGTCTGCAAGGGCGTCTGATCGTCGCAGCGCGCCGGCGCCCCGGTGAGAAGCCCGCCCTCGTGGCGGGCTTTTCTTTTTCCGGCACCCGCCGCGGCCACCGTCACTTCGCCGACACGGACCGGCGAGACACGAACAGCCTTCCGGCACGAGGGAAACTGCGGGACTAATTCCTCGCGTCGAGCGGGTCACCGGGGCATCGTTGCGGATCTTTGCAGGTCGCAACACAAGTCATCCGAACCAGAAGAATGGCCCGCAATTCCGGCGGCGCGCGCAGGCAACGGCGGCCCGGCGCGCAGTTCTCGAGGGCAGGCGGCTTCACGCTCGTGGAGCTGGCGGTGGTGCTCGTGCTCATCGGCCTGCTCGTCGGCGTGATGCTGCTCGGCAACGGCGTCCTCACCCAGTCGCGCATCAAGTTCGTCGCCAACGAGTTCGAGCAGCTGAAGGTCGCGATCCTCACGTACCAGGATCGCTACGGCGCCCTGCCGGGGGACGACGCGCGCGCCACGACGCGGTGGGTCGGCCGCTCCAAGGACGGCACCGGCGACGGCCGCATCAGCGGCTCCTACCAGGATCCGCCGCCCGCGGGCAACCCGCTCACCGCGCTCACCGTGGACGCGGTGAGCGGCGAGTCGCTCAATTTCTGGTGGCAGATCCGGCTGGCGGAGCTGGTGACGGCGCCACCGCCGGTGATCACGCCGGTCGCCCAGCCGCTGAACGCGTTCGCCGGCGTGGTCGGCGTGGAGTGGGCGGTGTTCGGGTTTCCGCGCCTGGCCGCCTGCACCGCGAACCTGCCCGGCGAGATCGCGATCGGGGTGGAGAACCAGCTGGACGACGGCGACCCGCGCCGCGGGCTCGTCCGCGCGGCCAAGCAGAACGTCGACAACGAGCCGATCGCCACCGCCGACGCGACCGTGACGGCGTACGCCACGGGCGACGCCGACATGTACATCCTCTGCCGCCGGCTCGACTGACGCCCCGCCGCCGCCGGGCCCCGGCGCGGCTCAGCCCTGCAGGAGCCGCGTCTCCGCGGCCTCGATCGCCTCGGGGCGGCCGAGCAGGATCACCACGTCCCCGGCCTCGAACCGGGCCTCCGGGGCGGGATCGTCCGCGCGGATCCCGCGCCGCCGGATCGCGGTGACCTCGGCGCCGAGGTCCGCGATGCCCAGCTCGGCGAGCGTGCGCCCAACGGCGTGCGCCCCTGCGTCCACGCTCACCGTGTGCAGCCGCGGCTGGTTCGCGTCGTCGAGGTCGGCGGCCTCGTCGGTCGTGCCGTGGAAGAAGCCGCGCAGCAGCCGGTAGCGCTGGTCGCGCACGCCCCGGATTTGGGTCACCACGCGGCGCACCGGGACCCCCAGCAGCAGCAGGGCGTGGGAGGCGAGCATCAGGCTCGTCTCGAAGGTGTCCGGCACGACTTCGGTCGCCCCGGCCTGCACGAAGCGGTCGAGCCCGCTGTCGTCGCGCGTGCGCACGATCACCGGCAGCGCGTCGTTGATCTCGTGCGCGTGGTGCAGGATGCGCAGCGCCGCGGGCGTGTCGGTGTGGGTCACCACCAGGACCGCGGCGCGCTTCACCCCCGCCGCGATCAGCGTCTCGCGGCGACCGGCATCGCCGAACACCACGGTGTCGCCCGCCGCCGCGGCCTCCCGCACGCGCTCCGGGTCGAGGTCGAGGGCCACGTAGCCGAACCCCGCCCGCTCGAGGAAGCGCGCGAGGCTCTGCCCGGTGCGCCCGTAGCCGCAGATCACCACGTGCCGCTCCGTCGCCAGGCTGCGCACCGCGACCTGGTGGAGCTGGAGCGAGCGCAGCATCCATTCCGAGCCCGAGAGCCGCAGCGCGATGCGGTCGCTGTGCTGGATGAGAAAGGGCGCGGCGAGCATCGACAGCAGCATGCCGCCCACCACCGCCTGCGCCAGCGCCGGGTCCAGCAGCCGGACCCCCACCGCGTGCACCAGCAGGACGAGCCCGAACTCCCCCGCCTGCGCGAGCGCGAGGCCGCTGCGGATCGCGGTGCCCGGCGTCGCGCCGCGCAGCCGCGACAGCGCGGCGACGAGCGCGAACTTGAGCGCCATCGGCACCGCGCCGACCGCGAGGACGAGCGGCAGCTCGCGCACCACGACGGCGAGGTCGAGCAGCATGCCGACCGAGACGAAGAACAGCCCGAGCAGCACCTCGCGGAACGGCTTGATGTCCTCCTCGACCTGGTGCCGGTACTGGGTCTCGGAGATCAGCATGCCGGCCACGAACGCGCCGAGCGCGAGCGACAGCCCGGCGCGCTCGGTCAGGTACGCGAGGCCGAGCGTGACGAACAGGACGTTGAGGATGAACAGCTCGTGCGAGCGGCGCCGCGCGACCAGCGTGAACCACGGCCGCATCAGCCGCTGGCCGACCGCGAGCACGATCGCGAGCACCGCCGCCGCCTTGAGCGCGGCGGCGGCCAGCTCGCGCGCGAGCGCTTCGCCCGCGCCGGCGAGCGCCGGAACGAGGATCAGGAGCGGGACGACCGCGAGATCCTGGAACAGCAGCACCCCGATCGCGCCGCGGCCGTGCGGCGTCTCGGTCTCCATGCGCTCGACGAGCAGGCGGATGACGATCGCGGTCGAGGACATCGCGAGCGCGCCGGCGAGCACGACCGCCGCCTGCCAGGTCGCGCCGAGCGCGACCGCGAGCGGGGCGAGGACGGCCATGGTGAGCAGCACCTGCGCGGCGCCCAGTCCGAACACGAGCCCGCGCATCTGGACCAGCCGCGGCAGGCTGAACTCCAGCCCGAGCGTGAACATGAGGAACACCACGCCGAACTCCGCGAGCTGGCGCGTCGCCGGGACGTCGGCGACCCAGCCGAGCGCGTGCGGCCCGATGCCGGCCCCGACGATCAGGTAGCCGAGGAGCGGCGGCAGGTGCACACTGCGGAAAACGACCACGACGAGCACCGCGCTCGCGAGCAGGATCAGGGCCGGTTCGAGCGCGTTGCTCATCGCATGTCGAGGCCGCGCACGGGCGGGGCCGCAGGGACCGTTTGATATAATTTTCAGCATGATAGCGGCTGCACCGGCGCGGGACCAGGACGATCGTGCGAGCGGCGCGCTCGCGCTCGCGCGCGAGGTGCTCGCGATCGAGGCGGCCGCGGTCGCCGCGCTCGGCGCGCGCCTCGACGGGCGCTTCGTCGCGGCGCTCGATCTCGTGCTCGCCTGCCGCGGGCGTGTCGTGGTGACCGGGATCGGCAAGTCGGGGCACGTGGGCCGCAAGCTCGCCGCCACGCTGGCGAGCACCGGGACGCCGGCCTTCTTCGTGCACCCGGGCGAGGCGAGCCACGGCGACCTCGGCATGATCACGCACGACGACGTCGTGATCGCGATCTCCTACTCGGGCGAGAGCGACGAGCTCATCACCGTGCTGCCGCTCGTCAAGCGCATGGGCGCGCGTCTGGTCGCGCTCACCGGCCAGCCCGGTTCGACCCTCGCCACGCTCGCCGACGTGGTGCTCGACGCGCACGTCGAGAAGGAGGCCTGCCCGCTCAACCTCGCCCCGACGGCGAGCACCACCGCCGCGCTCGCGCTCGGCGACGCGCTCGCCGTCGCCCTGCTCGACGCGCGCGGCTTCGGCCACGAGGACTTCGCCCGCTCCCACCCCGGCGGCCGGCTCGGCCGGCGCCTGCTCACGCACGTGCGCGACGTGATGCGCACCGGCCCGGACGTGCCGTCGGTGAGCGAGCGCGCGACGCTCGCCGAGGCGGTGCTCGAGGTGTCGCGGAAGCGCATGGGCATGACCGCGGTGGTGGACGACGCCGGGCGCCTCGTGGGCATCTTCACCGACGGCGACCTGCGCCGCAGCCTCGAGCGCGGCGGCGACATCCGCGCCACCCCGATCGCGCTGGTGATGACGCGCGCGCCGCGCACGATCCGGCCCGAGGCGCTCGCGGCGGAGGCGGTCGAGCTGATGGAGGCGCGCAAGTCCACCCAGCTGCCGGTGGTCGACGCCGCTGGCGTGCTGGTGGGCGCGCTCAACATCCACGACCTCTTCCGCGCGAAGGTGCTGTGAGCGCCGGAGCGCTCCCCGGGCGAGCACCCGCGCGCGCCGCGCCCGCGGGCGCGCCCACGAGCGATGCGCTGGCGCGGGCGCGCGGGCTGCGGCTGATGGCCTTCGATGTCGACGGCGTGCTGACCGACGGCACGCTGTACCTCACCGACGCGGGCGCGGAGCTCAAGGCGTTTCACGCGCTCGACGGGCTGGGGCTGAAGCTCCTGCAGGGCGCGGGGCTCGAGCTCGCGCTCATCAGCGGGCGGCGCTCGAACGCGGTCGCGGCGCGCGCCGCCGGCCTCGGCATCGCCCGCCTGTTCCAGGGCGTGGAGGACAAGCTCGCGGTGTTCGAGCGGGTGCGCGGCGAGCTCGGCTTCGACGCGCGCGCGTGCGGCTTCATGGGCGACGACCTGCCGGACCTGCCGGTGCTCACGCGCTGCGGTTTCGCCGCCGCCGTCCCGGAGGCGCCGGAGCCGGTGCGCGCGCGCGTGCACTACGTCAGCCGCACGCCGGGCGGCCGCGGCGCCGCGCGCGAGGTCTGCGACCTCATCCTGCGCGCGCAGGGCGCGCTCGACGCGGCGGTGGCCCGCTACCTCGCGTGAAACTGCGCACGAACACGCTCTTCACCCTCGGGCTCGCCGCGGGGCTCGCCGCGCTCACGTTCTGGCTCGAGCTCATCGTCAGCGCCCCGAGCGGCACGACCTCCGCCGCGCGCGCACGCGTCCCGGAGTTCGTCGTCGACGGCATCACCGCCACCGCGATGGACGAGGGCGGGCGCGCCGAGTCGCGCCTCACCGCCGAGCGCCTGCTCTACTATCCGGACGAGGAGCTGACCGAGGTCGTGGAGCCGCGGCTCACCCAGTTCCCGGTCAAGGGGCCGCCGGTCCGCGTCACGGCGGAACGCGGGACGGTCAACCGGGAGGGCGACGACGTGCGGCTGTACGGCAACGTCGTCGTCGTTCGCGACCCGGTCGGGGACCGCCCGCCGCTGCGCATGGACACGACCTACCTCCAGGTGTTTCCGAAGACCGAGCAGGCGCGCACGCCGGAGCCGGTGCTGATCACCGAGGGAAGCTCGCGGCTCGCCGGCGTGGGCATGGAGTTCGACAACGCCAAGCGCACGCTGGAGCTCAAGGCGCGCGTGAGCGGGACGTACGCGTCCCGGGACGCGCCCGGGAAGGCGCAGAGGTAGGCCCCGTGCGCCGCCCGCTCGCCGCGCTCCTCGTCCTCCTCGCGCTCGCCCCGGCGGCGCACGCGGAGCGCGACGACCGCGACAAGCCGGTCAGCATCGAGGCCGACCGCATGCTGGCGGACGACCAGAAGCAGATCGCGGTGTTCGAGGGCCGCGTCGTCCTCACCCAGGGCACCTTCGTCCTGCGCGCCGACAAGCTCACCGTGCGCCAGGACGCGCAGGGCTTCCAGACCGGCGTCGCCGTGGGCGCGCCGGCGACTTTCCGCCAGAAGCGCGACGGCGTGGACGAGTGGATCGAGGGCGAGGCCCAGCGCATCGAGTACGACGGCAAGGCCGAGCGCGTCGAGCTCTACGACAAGGCGCGCGTGGCGCGCGACAAGGACGAGGTGCGGGGCAACTACATCTCCTACGACTCGCGCACCGAGGTGTTCCGCGTCCAGCCGTCCAAGGACGCCTCCGGCCCGCCGGGACGCGAAGGCCGGGTGCGCGCGGTGATCCAGCCGAAGAAGAAGGACGAGCCGGCCCCGAGCCCCAAGCCCCCGCTCGAGCTCAACCCCGCAACGGAGCTCGGCAAGGGCTAGACGACGCGTCGCGCGCACGCGACCGGGCGGCCACGCCCCGACCGCCGGCGCGCGCCTCCACCATGAGCCGCCTGCGCGCCATCGAACTGAACAAGCGCTACAAGAAGCGCGTCGTCGTGCACGACGTCTCGCTCGAGGTCGCGAGCGGCGAAGTGGTCGGCCTGCTCGGGCCGAACGGCGCCGGGAAAACGACCTGCTTCTACATGATCGTGGGGCTGGTCGCCGCCGACGGCGGGCGCATCTACATCGACGAGCGGGAGATCACCCGGCTGCCGATCCACCGCCGCGCGCGGCTCGGGCTGTCCTACCTGCCGCAGGAGGCCTCGGTGTTCCGGCGGCTCACGGTGCAGGAGAACGTGCGCGCCGTCCTCGAGCTGATGGAGCTCCCGGAGGACGCGATCGCGCAGCGGCTCGACACCCTGCTCGAGGAGCTGCACATCGCGCATCTGCGCGACGCGACGGCGCTGTCGCTGTCGGGCGGCGAGCGCCGGCGCACCGAGATCGCCCGGGCGCTCGGGACGAAGCCCGCCTTCATCCTCCTCGACGAGCCGTTCGCGGGCGTCGACCCGATCGCGGTGCTCGACATCCAGCGCATCATCCGGTTCCTCAAGGAACGCGGCATAGGGGTGCTGATCACCGACCATAACGTGCGGGAAACGCTGGGAATTTGCGACCGGGCGTACATAATTAACGAAGGCTCCGTGCTCGCCGCCGGCCGGCCGGAAGAGATCGTTTACAATGAAAACGTTAGACGCGTTTACCTCGGGGAGCACTTCCGCCTCTGACGGGGGGCAGGCCGTGCGGATCCGCGCCGCTGCAGGCGGCGCGCCCGGGAACCCGGCGCCATCGACCCGACCCACACCCACCCGAACCCCGGACCCCCTGCCTTCCGCGGCATGAAGCAGACCCTGCAGCTCAAGCTGTCGCAGCACCTCACGCTGACGCCTCAGCTGCAGCAATCGATCCGCCTCCTGCAGCTCTCGACCATCGAGCTGAACCAGGAGCTCGAGCGCTTTCTCGCCGACAACCCGCTCCTCGAGCGCGAGGAGACCGACGAGGACGGCGACGCCCCGCCGCGCATCAACGGCAGCCAGCCGCTCGCAGAGGTCGCGCCCGAGCACGCGCCGGGGTCCGAAGGGGCGGCTGCGCCCGACGACGAGCGCCCGGCCGACACCGACTGGTACCTCGAGGGCGCCGGCGCGGGCGGCGCGCGCGACGAGGGCGGCGAGTCCGACTACCCGCAGCTCGCCGCCGAGTCGCCCACGCTGCGCGATCACCTGCTGCAGCAGCTCTCGCTCACGCCCCTGCCCGAGCGCGACCGGCGCCTGGTGGCGATGCTGGTGGACGCGCTCGACGAGGACGGCTACCTCAGCCAGCCGCTCGACGAGATCGCGGCCATGCTGCCGCCGGAGCTCGGCGTGGAGGCCGCGGACCTCGCGATCGCGCTCAGGCACCTGCAGAACCTCGACCCGACCGGCGTCGGGGCGCGCTCGCCCGCAGAGTGCCTGGAGCTCCAGCTCGCCGCGCTGCCCGCGGCCGGGACGCCCGCGCTGGAGCTCGCGCTGCGGATCGTGCGCGAGCACCTCGCACTGCTCGCCGCGCGCGACTATGCGAAGCTGAAGAAACTCACCGGCTGCGACGAGGCGAGCCTGCGCGCGGCGCACAAGCTCATCCAGAGCCTGAACCCGCGTCCGGGGGCGGAGTTCGCGCAGCTCGAGACCCGCTACGTCATCCCCGACGTCGTGGTGCGCAAGGTGAAGAACGTCTGGGTCGCCGCGCTCAACCCCGACGCGATGCCGCGGCTGCGCATCAACCGCATCTACGCCGACATCCTGCAGCAGAACCGCGCCAGCGCCGGCCAGATGTCCTCGCAGCTGCAGGAGGCGCGCTGGCTGATCAAGAACGTGCAGCAGCGCTTCGACACCATCCAGCGCGTCTCGCAGGCGATCGTGGACCGCCAGCGGCACTTCTTCGACCACGGCGAGGTGGCGATGCGCCCGCTCGTGCTGCGCGAGATCGCGGACGCGCTCGGCCTGCACGAGTCGACGGTGTCGCGCGTGACCACGCAGAAGTTCATGGCCACCCCGCGCGGCATCTTCGAGCTCAAGTACTTCTTCGGCAGCCACGTCGCGACCGACACCGGCGGGGCCTGCTCGGCGACCGCGATCCGCGCGCTGATCAAGCAGCTGGTCGCGGCCGAGGACGCGAAGAAACCGCTGTCGGACTCCAAGATCTCGGAGATCCTCGGCCAGCAGGGCATCGTGGTGGCGCGCCGGACGATCGCCAAGTACCGCGAGGCGCTGCACATCCCGCCCGGCAACCTCCGCAAGTCGCTCTGAACACGCCCCACGCGAGGAGGGTCGCACCGATGAACCTGTCCGTCACCGGCCACCACGTCGCGGTCACGCCGGCCATCCGCGGCTACGTCGAAGCGAAGCTCGAGCGCTGCCTGCGGCACTCCGACCGCGTCACCGCGGTGAGCGTGATCCTGTCGGTGCAGAAGCTGCGCCAGAAAGCCGAGGCGAGCGTGCACGTGCGCGGCCGGGACCTGCACGTCGAGGCCGACCACGAGGACCTCTACGCCGCGATCGACGCGATGGTGGACAAGCTCGACCGCCAGCTCCTCAAGCACAAGGGCCGCGCCGGGGCGCGGCCGCACGCGGCGCTGAAGCACCAGGCCGACAGCCAGCCGGAGTAGAATCCCGGCCGATCCGGGCCCGCCGCCCGACCGCCGCCGGGCCAGGAACCGGACCTCGACACCGCGCATGAACCTCATCGCCAAGCTGCTGCCCGCGTCGAACATCGTGCTCGACGCGGAGGTGAGCAGCAAGAAGCGCCTGTTCGAGCAGGTGGGCCTCCTGTTCGAGACCAACCCGGGCATCGCCCGCAGCCTCGTGTTCGACAGCCTGTTCGCGCGCGAGCAGCTCGGCTCCACCGGCCTCGGCCAGGGGGTTGCGATCCCGCACGGGCGCATCAAGGGCCTGAAGGATCCGGTCGGCGCCTTCCTGCGGCTCAAGACGGCGGTG
>JAGVSZ010000417.1 GCA_019137045.1 Betaproteobacteria bacterium | reverse complement strand
CTGCGACCTCGCGGACGCGGCCGCGGTCGCGGCGCTGGCCGCCGGCGATCCGATCGACGGCTGCATCCACTGCGCGGCGCTCCCGAACGACGCGGTCGCCCGGCCGGCCCCCGCGCAGGCGTTCGAGGTCAACGTGACCGCGGTGCAGCGCCTCCTCGAACACGCCCGCGCGGGCGGCTGGCGGCGCTTCGTGCTCGTCAGCAGCGGCGCGGTCTTCCAGCGCTGGAGCGACCGCACGCGGCCCATCCGCGAGACGGAGCCGGCCTCCCCGATGAGCGTCTACGGCACGACCAAGCACTGCGCCGAGCTCCTGGCCGCGATGTACCGCAACGTCTACGACCTGAGCACGGCGACCGCGCGCGTGTCGTGGATCTACGGGCCGCCGCTCGTGCCGCGGGGGTTCGAGGGGCCGCGCGGCCCCATCCCCTACTTCCTGCGCCGCGCCCTGCGCGGGGAGCCGACGCGCGAGCCGGGCGGGGACTTCGCCGCGAGCTTC
Organism: Betaproteobacteria bacterium; assembly: GCA_019137045.1. GTDB lineage: Bacteria > Pseudomonadota > Gammaproteobacteria > Burkholderiales > SG8-39 > JAGVSZ01. Next base: position 3,689 of record JAGVSZ010000417.1, on the reverse strand, counting down.
ACGCACATCGACGACTGCGCCGAAGGCCTCGTCGCGCTCTACCGCGCGGCAACGCTCGCGCATCCGCTCTACCACCTCGGGTCGGGCCGCAACGACACCACCGCCGAGGTCGCGGCGGCGGTGCGCGCCGCGGTCCCCGGCTGCACGCTCGAGGTGGGGCCCGGCACCGAGCCCTGGACGCGCTACACGGTCATGCGCGGCCCGCTCGACTGCGAGCGCATGCGCACGGAGCTCGCCTTCGCGCCGCGCCTCGACCTCGCGGCCGGCATCGCGCGGTTTGCCGAGTGGATGCGCGCCAACCCGGCGGTGCTCGCGTGAGCGCGGTGGCGGGCGACCCGCCGACGCGCGCGCAGCTGAACGCCGCCCGCGCCGCCGTCGCGTTCGTCGCTGCGACCGGGATGAAGGCGGGGCCTGCGCGGGCGGAGGGTGCGACACCCGCCGGGCCTCAACCCGCCAAGGTCAGCGTCTCCTTGTGCCCGAAGCCGAGCGTGTTGTCGATCAGCGCGATGCGCGCGGGCGCGAGCGCGTAGAAGGCGGCCTGCTCGAACGCCGCCCGCAGCTTCGGCGGCCCCGAGGCGAGCGCCGCGAGGAAGGCGTAGCGCGCGACGAGCGCCGCGCGCGCCGCATCGCTTTCCGCCCCGCCGAGGCGGCGCGCGCGCCCGGCGATCTGGAGGCCGCGGATGACGCTGAAGTCGGTGTAGTCGGGCGCGATCGTGGCCGTCACGCGCGCGTCGCGCTCCAGATGCGCCGAGTGCCGCGACTGCGGGTCGGAGGTCCAGTACAGCGTGAAGCCCGCGCGCGCGAACATCACCGACGCGGCGTGCGCGCCGTCGTCGCCCACGGTCGCGAGCGCCATGACGTGGTGCGCGTCGAGGAACGCCCCGATGCGCGCGGCGAGCTCGCCCGTCCCAGCCGTCATGTCGCCCTCGCTCCCCGGCGCCGGTCAGTCGAAGGCGCCTGCCGCAGCGTACTCCGCCAACTCGGCGGCGCTCAAGCCGAGCAGCTCGCCGAACACCTGCTCGTTGTCGGCCCCGAGCGTCGGGGCCGCGCGCGTGATCTCCCCCGGCGTTTCCGCGAGGTCGAACGCCGGGAAACAGTACGCCTGGTCCCCGATGACGGGATGCGGCCGGCGGCGCCATTGCCCGCGCGCGGCGAGCTGCGGATCGGTGAAGAGGTCGGCGACGGTGCTCACCGCGTGCGCGTGGACGCCCGCCGCCTGCAGCGCCTCGGCCGCCGCGCGCGCCGGGCGCGCGGCGAGCCAGTCCGCGAGCGTCTGCGGCGCGACCGCAGCGTCGAGCCGCCCGCGCTCGGCCTCGGTCCAGCACGACAGCGCGAGCCAGGTCCCGTCCGCGCACGGATACGCCCCGTGCAGCACCGCGTCGGGGTCGGCGTTGCCCGCGCGCTGCGCGATGCGCCCGTCGCGGTGGTAGTCGAGCAGCGGCCCGGCCAGAAACTGCAGCCCGCACTCGTACTGCGAGATGTCGAGCCAGGCGCCGGCGCCCGTCCGGCGCCTGCGCTCGAGCGCGGCCAGCACCGCGGCCGCGCCGAGCGTGGAGGCGATGAAGTCGATGTACGGCCCGTACAGGAGCATCGGCGGGCCCTCGGATGCGCCGGTCAGGTTGCACATCCCGGCGAGCGCGGTCAGCTGCGAGCCGAACCCGGGCGTGTCGGCGCGCGGGCCGCTCTGCCCCATGTTGCACGTCGACAACATCACGAGCCCCGGCCGCACCGCCGCGAGCGCCTCGTAGCCGAGCCCGATGCGCGCCATCACGCCCGGGCGCATGTTCTCGATCACCACGTCGCAGGTCGACACCAGCCGGCGCGCGAGTTCGACACCGCGCGCGTTCTTGAGGTCGAGCGTGACGCCGAGCTTCGAGTCGTTGAAGTAGGCGAAGCAGCCGCCGCGGTCGATGCCGGGCCGGTTGTCCTTGTAGGGCGGGTACTGCATGCGGAAGCCGTCGGGCCGCGCGCGCGACTCCACGTGCACGACGGTCGCGCCGAAGTTCCCGAGCAGCTTGCCGATGTGCGGCCCGGCGGCGTAGCCGCCGAACTCCGCGATGCGGACGTCGTCGAGCGCCCGGGTCACGACTGTCCGGGCCGCCGGCCGTCCACCACCACGAACGCGCCGCAATGGCGCTCGGTCCGCCCGTCGGGGCCCCGCCGCTCGCGCCAGAAGCCGCGCGCCGCGAGCTGCGGGTCGGCGGCGATGTCCGCGACCGTCGACACCGGGTAGCCGAGCATCTCGCGCCGGTGCGCTTCCTCCAGGAACTCGCGCTTGGCGACGGCGGCGAAGAAGCGCCCGACCGGCGCCTCGATCGCGTCCACCTCGCCCTGCGTCGCCCGCGTCGGGTCCCACCGCCCCCAGTCGATGTCGGCCAGCGGCCCGAGCTCGGCGCCGCGCGCGCGCATCCATGCGACCAGCTGCTCGTTGGTGCGCCGCCCGGCGGCGCCGCCGTAGAGGATGAAGTTGAGGTAGCCGTCGCGGCACGGCCAGAACACGCGGAACTGCGCGCCGGTCACCGAGCGGCCGGTCATGAACGCGCCGGCGCGCGTCGGCGTGACGCCGAGGAGGTCCACGAACGTCGGCGCGTGCGAGAGCGCGGTGATCACCGCCGACTGCGCCGACACGTCGACCAGCTGCCCCCGGCCGCTGCGCCGCTGGTGATGGAGCGCGACCAGCGCGCCCACCGCGGCCTGCGCGCCCGCCCAGGCGTACGCCTGCGGCGCGCTCACGCGCATCGGCGCCCCGCCCGGCTCGCCCGCGAGCGACATCGCGCCGCCCGCGGCCATGAGCTCGAGGTCGGACGCGCGCCAGCCCGATTTCGGGCCCGTCAGCCCGAAGGGCGTGACCGACACGACCACCGCGCGCGGATGGCGCCCGGCGATGCGCCGGGGATCGGTGTCCGGCGGCGCGTCCGGGCGCGGCGTGCAGAGGACGATGTCGGCGGCGGCGGCGAGCGCCTCGAACTGCGCGCCGCCCGCCGCGCTGGCGGGATCGAGCGCGACCAGGCGCTTGCCGGCGTTCAGCGCGCGCCACTCGGCCGCGTGCGTGTCCGCGCCCGGCGCCTCGACCTTGACCACCTCCGCGCCGAGGTCCCCGAGCAGCCGTCCCGCCAGCCAGGCGAGCCGGTCGGTCGCGTCGACGACCGCGCAGCCGCGCAGCATCGCCGCAACCCGCCGCGCTAGCGGCCGGTGCGCGCGAGCGACAGCACCCAGCCTTCCATGCGCGCCTTCATCTTGTTGATCTGCTTGGCGTCGAAGAAGTCCTCCGGCTTCACCTTGTCGACCGGGTACACCGGGCGGTGGAAGTCCTGCTCGTAGCCGAACGGCACCGTCGCGTCGATGCCCATGCCGCCCTCGAACATGGTGTTCGACGCGGTCCACTGCTTGTCGCCGGCGGTCATGCGCTCGGCCGGCATGAAGGTCTGGCCGCGCCCGCCCGGGATCGGGTTGAGGATGTCGTTGCGCGGGTTCACGCGCGTGGTGAGGCACCACATGATGTCGTCCATCGAGTAGATGTCGGTGTCCTCGCTCACCGCGATCGCGAGCCGCATCCCCTGCGAGCACGACAGGATCGCCGACAGGAAGTTGCGCTGCCAGCCCTCCTCGATCTTGTTGCGCTTCTTCACCTGGATGATGCAGCCGCCCCAGTCGGTCATGCAGTAGGGGATGTGCACGTCCTGGATGAT
>JAGVSZ010000421.1 GCA_019137045.1 Betaproteobacteria bacterium | reverse complement strand
CACCCAGATCCCGTGAGGCCACCGGATGAGACCGCTCGCCGCCCTGTTCCTGATCACCCTGCCGGCAGCGCTCGCCGCGCAGTCGCCGCAGCAGTTCGAGCGCACGTTCGTCCTCGGGCTCGACGGCGCGGAGGGGCTCTACGAGGTCGAGCTGCCTCCGGCGGCGTACGAGGGCGCCGTCCGGCCGGACCTCGGCGACCTGCGCGTGTTCAACGGTGCGGGCGAGGTCGTGCCGCACGCGTTCCGGCCGCGCGTCACCGACACCACCGAGAAGCGCCCCGCGACCCCGGTGAGCCTCGCCCTCTTCCCGATCCACGGCGACGCCGAGCGCGGGGTGACGGACAGTGGTTTCCGCCTGGAGAGATCCGGCGACCGCATCGTCGTGGAGCTGAGATCGCACTCGCCGCAGCCCGTCGCGGAGCGCAAGCTGATCGGCTACGTCGCCGATGCCGCTGCGATCGGCCGGCCCCTGCGTGCGCTCGCGTTCGCGCTTCCGGCCGAAGCGGGGGAAGTGCTCGGGCGCGTGCGGATCGAGGCGAGCGACGATCTTGCGCACTGGACGACGGTGCGCGACGCGCAGGTCGTGCGGCTCGTATCCGCGGGCCAGCGACTCGAGCAGCTACGCGTGGAGTTTCCGGCGCTGCGGACGAAGTACCTGCGCGTGTCCTGGCCCGGGCGCAGGCAGCCGATCGAGCTCGCCGGAATCACGGTCGAGTCCGGGGAGTCCGCGGTGAGAGTCGAGGCTTCCCGCAGCTGGCGGCAGGTTGCTGGCGTCGCGCTGGGGGACAGACCGGGGGAGTACGAGTTCGATCTGGGCGGTCAGTTTCCGGTCGACCGGGTGCGTCTCGCGCTGCCGCAGCAGAACACGGTCGTGCCGGTCGAGCTGCTCGCGCGGTCGCGCCCGGGCGAGGCTTGGCGCCCGGTGGGAGGCGGCGTCGCGTATCGGCTGCATCGCGACGGGATCGAGCTGACGAGTCCCGACCTCGCGGTCGCAACGGTCACCGATCGGCACTGGCTGCTGCGGGTCGATCAGCGCGGCGGCGGCCTGGGGGGCGGCCAGCCGCTGCTCAACGCGGGCTGGGTGCCGCAGCGCGTGGTGTTCGTCGCGCGCGGCAACGGACCGTTCCAGCTCGCCGTCGGAAGCCGCGACGCGAAACCCGCCGGCTACGCGCTTGCGGCGCTGGTGCCGGGCTACAAGTCCGACGCCGAACTCGTCGTGCGGCGCGCCGAGATCGTCGGGCCGGTCGCCGCGCGGGCCGCGCAGCCGGCGGCGCGACCGGCGGTCCGCTGGCCGGTCGAGGGCGAGTGGAAGCGCTGGGTGCTCTGGGGCAGTCTCGTTCTCGGCGTCGCGCTGCTCGGTGCCCTCGCCGTGGGTCTCGCGCGGCAGAGGGCGCGGTCGAGAGCGGGCGCAGCGGACGCCGGGCGCGACGAGCGCCAGTGAGGCGCCGCAAAGAGTCCTGCGGCGGTTGCCCGCACGCTCTCGTGGCGGCGCAGCGCGCCTTCGCCGTGGTCGCTTGCCGCGCGCCGCCCCATGGACCGGGCGCGCACGCTTCCTAGCGCCGGCCGCTCCGCCCCCACGCGTAGCGGATGAAGCGCTGCCAGCGGCTCTGCTGCTGCGCGAGCGGATTGCCGGTTTTCCGGCTCGCGCGATCGCGCTCGACGCTCTTTTTCACCTGCTCGTGGATCTGGCGGATCGTCAGGCCGCCGGGGCCTTTCAGCTGGTCGGGATCGTCGTTCGACATGGATGCCGTGCCGGAAAGTCGGCCGATAGCCCTATGCTAAACTCGATCGCACCCTTGCGCGGCACGGTGCGATGTCAGGAAACACCCTCGGCAAGCTGTTCTGCGTGACCTCGTTCGGCGAGAGTCACGGCCCGGCCTACGGCGGCGTCGTCGACGGCTGTCCGCCCGGCCTCGCGCTCGACGCGAGCGACATCCAGCAGGAGCTCGACCGGCGCAAGCCCGGCACCTCGCGCCACGTCACGCAGCGCCGCGAGTCCGACACCATCGAAATTCTCTCGGGCGTGTTCGAGGGCAGGACGACCGGAACGGCGATCGGCTTCCTGATCCGCAACGAAGATCAGCGCAGCAAGGACTACGCCGCGCTCGCCGACACGTTCCGTCCCGGGCACGCGGACTACACCTACTGGCAGAAGTACGGCGTGCGCGACCCGCGCGGCGGCGGACGCGCGTCCGCGCGCGAGACCATGGTGCGCGTGGCCGCCGGCGCAATCGCGCGCAAGTGGCTGCGCGAGCACCACGGCGTGGTGATCCGCGGACACATGACCCAGCTCGGTCCGATCGAGATCCCGTTCCGCGCCTGGGACGAGGTAGGCCAGAATGCGTTCTTCGCCGCCAACCTGGAGATCGTCCCGCAGCTCGAGGCCTTCATGGACGAGCTGCGCGCGGCGGGCGATTCGGTCGGCGCGCGCATCAACGTCGTGGCCGAGGGCGTGCCGCCCGGCTGGGGCGAGCCGGTGTACGACCGGCTCGACGCCGATATCGCCTACGCGATGATGGGCATCAACGCGGTGAAAGGCGTCGAGATCGGCGCGGGGTTCGCTGCGATCGCCCAGCGCGGCAGCGAGCACGGTGACGAGCTGACACCCGAGGGCTTCCTCTCGAACAACGCCGGCGGGACGCTCGGCGGCATCTCGAGCGGACAGGACGTCGTGGTGAGTCTCGCGCTCAAGCCGACCTCGAGCATTCGCATCCCGCGGCGCTCGATCGACAAGCACGGCAATCCGGTGAAGGTGGAGACAACGGGTCGTCACGACCCGTGCGTGGGCATTCGTGCGACGCCGATCGCCGAGGCGATGCTCGCGCTCGTGCTGATGGACCACGCGTTGCGCCACCGCGCCCAGTGCGCGGGTGTGAGCACGCCGACGCCGCGGCTGCGCGACCGGCGGCGCTGAGCCCGCCGCGCGCCTAGGAGCCGCCCGGCGCGGCCGCCTTTGCGACCGCGAGGTAGGCGCGCAGCAGCCGCAGGTCGAGATCGAGCCCGAGGCGCGCCGCGTCCGCGGAATGGCGGTCCCACGCCGCTTGCGCCTGGTCGAGCTTCCCGAGCACGATGTTTCCTGCGAGCGATGCGCGCAGGAGAAACTGCTTGTGGGTGGAGGAGAGCTCGCGTCCGTGCGCGAGGAGCCCGTCGGCGTGCGCCGCCATCGCCGCGGCGTCGCGCCGGCCGACCGCGCGGAACAGCGCCACCCACGCGCGGTCGTCCTGCTCCAGCCGCCTGAAGCAGGGCGCGCTCTCGAAGCGCGCCCAGATCGCGTCGGCCTCGGCAGCGTCCAGCGTGGAGTTCAGCGTTCGCGCCACCGGGAGGAGCGCCTGCACCCAGACGTCGAAGCTCTTCGCGTCGACGCAGTCCAGCCCGCGCATCTTCGAGAGCTCGAGGTTCTTCTCGAGGTCGGTCGGGATGCCGACCGGCAACGGCCGCTCGGCGGCGAGATAGAAGTCGCGCGCATAGCGCGCCCGGCGCGCGGCCTCGATCCGGTCGAGGAACTCGTCGCCGTCGTACGACAGCGGCCGTATTACGTGCCTGCGGCTCTCGAGCATGGCGACGAGCGGCACGCCTCCGGACCCGATGCGCGTGATCTCGCCCGCACCGGTCTGCAGGAAGCGGTGCTTCGCGGCGTTGAGGTCGAGGTACGGGAAGTAGTCGGAGTTGGCCGGCACGCCGTACGAGAGGAACAGCGGGTGCAGGGAGGCCCGCCCGCCGATGCGGCGCACGTCGAGGTCGCCGATGCGCTGCACGTGCACCTTGCGCAGCTCGGCGGCGACGCCGGGCATCCGGAAGACGTCGTGGAGCGGCCGCGCCAGCGTCTCCGCGTCGCCCGCCACGATCAGCAGGTCGGAGTCGGTCGCCGCGTAGATCGCGTAGTCGGGAAAGTTCTCGGCGAGCGCGCGCAGCACCGAGGCGACCAGGCTGATGTCGATCTCGTAGAGCTGGAACCACTGCACCATCACCCCGCCGGGGTTCAGGTAGCGGCGCACGTGGCGGTAGAACTCGGTGGTGAACAGGCTCGAGACGCCGCTCACCCAGGGGTTCGACGGCTCGCTCACGATGATGTCGTAGCGCTCGTTGTGGGTCGAGAAGTAGGTCTTTGCGTCGTCGAAGACGATGCGGCTGCGCGGGTCGGCGAAGGCGTTCGCGTTGCGCGCCGCGAACGCGCGCGACGCCTCCGCCATCGCCGGCTCGATCTCGATCGTGTCCACGCGCTCGAGCGTCGTCGCGGCGAGCATCGTGTGGGTGGTCAGCCCGGTGCCGATGCCGATGATCGCGACGCGCTTCGCGTCCGGCCGGATGGCGAGCGGCAGCGCCGCGGTGAGCACCATGGTGACCTCGTCCGAGATGCGCGCGCCCTCCTCGAGGTTGATCGCGCCGTCGGACTTGCCGTTGGTGCGCAGGCTGAGCCCCTCGCGGAACTGCATCAGGCTCACCGAGGTCGTCTTCCCGTCGCGGTAGTACTTGAGCTCCGCGTCCTGCGCGGTGTAGAGGTCGCCGCGGCGGAACACGCCGGAGGCCATCCGGTACGGGTCGAGCGTGACCGCGAACGCGACGACGGCGAACGCGGCGATCGAGACGATCGTCGCGCCCAGCGTCAGGCCCGCCGGCAGGCCGCCCCCGCTGCCGTGCGCGGCCGCGCCGCGCCGCACGACCCCCGCGATCGCGAGCCGCCAGAGGAGCACGAGCCCCAGGCCGACGTCGACGAGCGCGCCCGCCACGATCAGCCCCTTGAGGCCGAGCAGCGGCATCCCGACGTGCGCCGCGGCCACCACGCCCACGATCGCGCCCAGCGTGTTCGCGGCGTACACCGCGCCGATCGAGCGCTCGCCGTGCCCGGCGCCGAGCAGCGCGTAAGTGATGAGCGGCAGCGTCATGCCCGCACAGAACGTCGCCGGCAGCATCACCGCGAGCGCCATGCCGTGGCTCGCGATCAGGAAGATGCCGTAGCCCGCATCGGTCTTCGCGGTCCCGCGGATCACGAGCGCCATCAGGTCGAACAGGCCGGAGTAGACCGGGAGCGTGGCGAGCGCGAGCAGGCCCATCGCCACCTGCACGATGCCGAGGAACCGCAGCGGCTCCGGGGTCCGGTCGATGCGGCTCCGGACCCAGAGCCCGCCGAGGGCGAGGCCGAGGATGAAGGCCGACAGCATCAGCTCGAACGAGTGCGTCGCCGCGCCGAGCACCAGCGTGAGCATGCGGATCCAGCCGATCTCGTAGACGAACGACGCCGTGCCGGTGAGGAACGCCACCGCGAGCATGAGCCGCCAGGGCGCGTCGCCGCCGCTGCGGGTCTCGACGCGGCGGGCGAGCGTCGCGGCCGCGGCGCGCTCCGGCGAGGGATCGCGCCCGGGAGCGAGCGCCCAGACGACGGCCGCGAGCGCGAGGTTGACGATGCCCGCCGCCCGGATCGTTCCCGGCAGTCCGAGCGCGTCGATCAGCACGAAGCCGCTCGCGAGCACACCGAGCGCGGCGCCCAGGCTGTTGGTGAAGTAGAGGAGCGCAAGCGCCTCGCCCGGCCGCTCGGGGTGGCGGCGCAGCAGGCCCGCGCTCATGAGCGGGAACGTCATGCCGAGCGCCACCGACTGCGGCAGGATGACGAGGCTCGCGAGCGCCCACTTGAACGCGGCCGCGGCGAGGTCGCCGCCGAGCGCGGGCAGGATCGATTCGTAGGACGCGTCCGTCGCGGCGACGAACAGCGGGTGGAAGGCGAGCGCGGCGAGGCCGATCAGCGCCTCGACGAGCGCGTAGCCGCGCAGCAGGTTGGTCCAGCGGCGCGACAGCCGGCTCGTCGCCCAGCTGCCGAGCGCCATGCCGCCCATGAAGAGCGCGAGTACGAGGGTCTGCGCGTAGGCCGCGTGCCCGAGGAAGAGCTTGAGATAGTGGCTCCAGATCGACTCGTAGATGAGCCCGGCGAACCCGGACAGGGTGAAGAGCAGGAACAGCAGCCCGCGGCGGTAGGTCGGGAGGACGGCCGGCGGAGCGGGCGTGGCGGACAAGCGGCTCGATTCGGTGCGTGGCGGCGGCGGCGCGGCGATTCTACGGGACCCGCCGCGGCGCGCAAAGCCGCGCGCGCGGGGATTGCGGCACAATCGCCGTGAGAATCCTCCGGCGCCGCGCGCGGCGCGCTCCGGGCCGCATCGCGTGTCGCCATCGCCCCCCTTTCCGTACCGGCGCCTCGCCGCGCTCTATTTCGGCTACTTCGTCCACATCGGGGCGTTCGCGCCGTATTTCTCGCTCTACCTGCAGTCGATCGGGCAGAGCGCGCTCCAGATCGGCCTCCTGTTCGCGCTCATGCAGCTGATGCGGATCGGGGCGCCGCACCTCTGGGCGGCGCTCGCCGACCGCCGCGGCTGGCGCGCGCGCCTGCTGCAGGCGACGCTCGCCGGCGCGCTCGCCGTCTTCGCGGGCGTCTTCGCGACCACGAGCTTCCCCGGGCTCGTCCTCGTGCTCGCCGGGTTCGCCTTCTTCACCAGCGCGACGATGCCGCTGCTCGACGCGATCACGCTCGCGGGACTGCGCGACCGCGTCGAGCGCTACGGCGGGATCCGGATGTGGGGCTCGATCGGGTTCATCGTCGCCGTGCTCGGCGCGGGTTGGCTGCTCGACCGGGTCGCCATCGCCAACCTGCGCTGGATCCTGGCCGTGGCGCTGGCGCTGACCTGCGCGCTCTCGCTCACGCTGCGGGACGCGCCCGCGCCGGGCGCGGCCGTGCACGAGCCGGTCCTGCCCCTGCTCGTGCGGCGCGACGTCCTGGTGTTGCTGGCGGCGAACGTGCTGATGAACGTCGCGCACGGGCCGCTGTACGCGTTCTTCAGCATCTACCTCGCCCAGTCCGGGTACGGCACGACCGCGATCGGGGTGCTGTGGTCCCTGGGGGTCGTGGCCGAGATCGCCATCTTCCTCGCCGCCCCGGCGTGGATGAAGCGCTTCGCGGCGGTGGACATCCTGATCGCGACGTTCGCGCTCGGCGTCGTGCGCTTCGCGCTCATCGCCTGGGCGGTGGAGTCGCCGGCCGCGCTCGTCCTCGCCCAGGTGCTGCACGCGGCGACGTTCGGCAGCTGCCACGTCGCCTCCGTGGCGCTCGTCAACCAGTGGTTCTCGGGCGCCCGGCAGGTGCGCGGGCAGGCCGTCTATCTCGCGGCGGCGTTCGGGTTCGGCGGGTTCGTCGGCGCGCTCGCGAGCGGCGCGGCGTGGGAGCCGCTCGGTCCGCGATGGACGTACACTGGCGCGAGCGGCGCGGCCGCGCTCGGGCTCGTCCTGCTCCTGCGGCACGCGGCGCTGCTGCGGCACGCGCCCGGGTCAACCCGGTAGCGGATGCACGCGTTCATCCCGCTCGTGGGAAGGAGATCGATGCCCTCGTCCGCTCTGAGGATGCTCGCCGCGGCGCTCGCCGCGGCGCTCGTCGGCGCCTGCACCACCGTCAAGACGACGCAATCCGGCGCGGTCGGGGTCGATCGCTCGCAGGCCATGCTGGTGTCCTCGCGCGAGGTCAACCGCTCGGCCGAGAAGCAGTACGCGCAGGCGATCGGGCAGGCGCAGCAGAAGGGCGCGCTCAACCGCAACCCGGCCGAGACCGAGCGGGTGCGCGCGATCGCCAAGCGCCTCATTCCGCAGACCGCCGTCTTCCGGCCCGACGCGGTCGGGTGGCGCTGGGAGGTGAACGTGATCGCCTCGGACCAGCTCAACGCGTGGTGCATGCCGGGCGGGAAGATCGGGATCTACAGCGGGCTGATCGAGCGGCTCAAGCTCTCGGACGACGAGATCGCCGCGATCATGGGCCACGAGATCGCGCACGCGCTGCGCGAGCACGCGCGCGAGCGCATCTCGCAGCAGCTCGCGACCAGCACGATGATCGGGATCGGCGCCGCCGTGCTCGGAGTCGGGCAGGCCGGGGCGGACCTCGGCAACCTCGTGGCGCAGGTCACCTTCACGCTGCCGAACTCGCGCACCCACGAGATCGAGGCCGACCGGATCGGGGTCGAGCTCGCGGCGCGCGCCGGCTACGACCCGCGCGCGGCGGTGAGCGTGTGGCAGAAGATGGCCAAGGCGAGCGACGGCGGACCGCCGCAGTTCCTCTCCACCCACCCGTCGCCCGAGAATCGCATCAAGGATCTCGAGGTCTACGCGCAGCGGGTGATGCCGCTCTACCTGGCGGCACGCGGCAAGTAGGGAATCCGGCGGGGAATCCGGCGGTTGCGCCGGGCCCGTTCGCTATAATCAATCCCTTTCCCCGGCGCTGGACGGCATCCCCGATGGCATCGCTCGTGGCACCGCAGACCCTGTACGACAAGCTCTGGGCGAGCCACGTCGTGCACGCGGAGGACGACGGCACGACGCTCCTTTACGTCGACCGGCACCTAGTGCACGAGGTGACCAGCCCGCAGGCCTACGAGGGCCTGAAGCTCGCCGGGCGCAAGGTGTGGCGCGTCGACTCGGTGGTCGCCCCCGCCGACCACAACACGCCGACCACGGGCTGGGAGCGCGGCATCGCCGGCCTCGAGGACCCGACTTCGCGCCTGCAGGTCGAGACGCTCGACGCGAACATCCGCGCGCACGGCGCGCGCGCGTACTTCCCCTTCCTCGATCGCAACCAGGGCATCGTGCACGTCATCGGCCCGGAGCAGGGCGCGACCCTGCCCGGCATGACGGTGGTCTGCGGCGACAGCCACACCAGCACCCACGGCGCCTTCGCCTGCCTCGCGCACGGCATCGGCACCTCCGAGGTCGAGCACGTTCTCGCGACCCAGACGCTGGTCGCGAAGAAATCCCGCAACATGCTCGTGCTGGTGGAGGGCGCGCTCGCGCGCGGCGTGACCGCGAAGGACGTGGCGCTCGCGATCATCGGCAAGGTCGGAACGGCCGGCGGCACCGGCTTCGCGATCGAGTACGGCGGGAGCGCGGTGCGGGCGCTGTCGATGGAAGGCCGCATGACCCTGTGCAACATGTCGATCGAGGCGGGCGCACGCTGCGGCATGATTGCGGTCGACGATCGCACCATCGAGTACCTGCGGGGCCGGCCGCTCGCGCCGCGGGGCGAGCTGTGGGAGCGCGCCGTCGCGCACTGGCGCACGCTGCGCAGCGACGACGGCGCCAGGTTCGACCGCGAGGTGCGGCTGGCGGCGGCCGAGATCAAGCCGCAGGTCACCTGGGGCACTTCGCCCGAGATGGTCCTGCCGGTCGATGCGCGCGTTCCGGACCCCGACCGGGAGAAGGACCCGGTGCGGCGCGAAGGCATCGAGCGCGCGCTCGCGTACATGGGGCTCGTGCCCAACATGCCGCTCACGAACATCCGGATCGACAAGGTGTTCATCGGCTCGTGCACGAACTCGCGCATCGAGGATCTGCGCGCCGCGGCGGCGATCGTGCGCGGCCGGCACGTGGCGGGCAGCGTGAAGCTCGCGCTGGTCGTGCCGGGGTCCGGGCCGGTGAAGCGGCAGGCGGAGAAGGAGGGGCTCGACCGCGTCTTCAAGGACGCCGGCTTCGAGTGGCGCGAACCGGGCTGCTCGATGTGCCTCGCGATGAACGCCGATCGCCTGGAGCCCGGCGAACGCTCGGCCTCGACGTCGAACCGGAACTTCGAGGGTCGTCAGGGCGCCGGCGGGCGCACCCATCTCGTCAGCCCCGAGATGGCCGCCGCGGCGGCGGTCGCCGGCCACTTCGTCGACGTGCGGCAGTGGCGCTGAGCGCGAGGGCGCAATGGAAAAATTCACCACGCTCAACGGTCTGGTCGCTCCGCTCGACAGAGCGAATGTCGACACCGACCAGATCATCCCCAAGCAGTTCCTGAAGTCGATCCGCCGCACCGGCTTCGGGCCGAACCTCTTCGATTCCTGGCGCTACCTGAACACGGGCGAGCCGGGCATGGACAACGCGCGGCGGCCGCTCAACCCGGACTTCGTCCTGAACCAGGCGCGCTACCAGGGGGCGTCGATCCTGGTCGCACGCGCGAATTTCGGCTGCGGGTCCTCGCGCGAGCACGCCCCCTGGGCGCTGCTCGACTTTGGCTTCCGGTGCGTGATCGCGCCTTCGTACGGCGACATTTTCTTCAACAACTGCTTCAAGAACGGGCTCCTGCCGGTGGTGCTGACGCAGGCCGAGGTGGAGCGCCTCTTCCACGACGTCGCGGCGTTTCCCGGCTTCCGGCTGACCGTCGACCTCGCGCAGCAGCTCGTCTCGTACCCGGACGCGAGCCGCGCCTTCCGCTTCGAGATCGACCCGTTCCGCAAGCTCTGCCTGCTCGAAGGGCTGGACGAGATCGGGCTCACGCTGCGGCACTCGGACAAGATCCATGCGTTCGAGGAGCGCCGCAGGGCCGAGCAGCCGTGGCTCTTCGGGTGACGCCGATGAAGATCGCGGTCCTTCCCGGCGACGGCATCGGTCCGGAGATCGTGGCGCAGGCGGTCAAGGTCCTGCGTGCGCTCGGGGGCGCCGGGGCGCAGCTCGAGCTGAGCGAGGCGCCGGTCGGCGGCGCCGGGTACGACGCCGCGGGCGACCCGCTGCCCGACGCCACGCTCGCGCTGGCGCGCGCGGCCGACGCGGTCCTCTTCGGGTCGGTCGGCGGCTGGCAGTACGACCAGCTCCCGCGCGCCAAGCGCCCCGAGCAGGCGCTGCTGCGGCTGCGCAAGGAGCTCGGACTCTTCGCCAACCTGCGGCCCGCCATCCTCTATCCGGAGCTCGCGAGCGCCTCGACGCTCAGGCCGGAGGTGGTGTCCGGAATGGACATCCTGATCCTGCGCGAGCTGACCGGCGACATCTACTTCGGGCAGCCGCGGGGCGTCCGCACTACCGCGGGCGGCGAGCGCGAGGGCTACGACACCATGCGCTACACCGAGACGGAGATCCGGCGCATCGCGCATGCCGGCTTCCGCGCGGCGCGCAGGCGCGCCCGCCGGCTGTGCTCGGTGGACAAGGCGAACGTGCTCGAGACCTCCCAGCTCTGGCGCGAGGTCGTGACGGCGGTCGGCAGCGAGTACCCCGACGTCGAGCTGTCGCACATGTACGTCGACAACGCGGCCATGCAGCTGCTGCGCGCGCCGAAGCAGTTCGACGTGATCGTGACCGGGAACATGTTCGGCGACATCCTGTCCGACGAGGCGTCGATGCTGACCGGCTCGATCGGCATGCTGCCGTCGGCGTCGCTCGACGAGCGCGGGAAGGGGCTGTACGAGCCGATTCACGGCTCGGCGCCGGACATCGCGGGGAAGGATGTCGCGAACCCGCTGGCGACGATCCTGTCCGCGGCGATGATGCTGCGCTACAGTCTCGACCAGGACGTCGCCGCGACGCGCATCGAGGCGGCGGTGCGGAAGGTGCTCGGGCAGGGCCTGCGCACCGCGGACATTCACTCGCCCGGGACGACCCGGGTCGGGACCGGCGCGATGGGCGACGCGGTGGTCGCGGCGCTCGGCTGAGCGCTGGCGGAAGGGAGTACGGCAATGCAACGAGTGGCACTGGTGGGCTGGCGCGGGATGGTGGGTTCGGTGCTCCTGCAGCGCATGCGCGAGGAGCGCGACTTCGACCACATCGAGCCGATCTTCTTCACCACGTCGAGCGTCGGCGGCCGGGGGCCGGACGTCGGCCGGGGCGATAGCGGCCCGCTCAAGGACGCGCGGTCGATCGACGACCTCGAGTCGGCCGACATCGTGGTCACCTGCCAGGGCGGCGACTACACGAACGAGGTCTACCCGAAGCTGCGCGAGGCCGGCTGGAACGGCTACTGGATCGACGCCGCGTCGGCGCTGCGCATGAAGGACGACGCGATCATCGTGCTCGACCCGGTCAACCAGCACGTGATCAAGGACGGCCTCGCGCGCGGCGTCAGGAACTACATCGGGGGCAACTGCACGGTCAGCCTGATGCTGATGGGGCTCGACGGCCTGTTCCGCAACGGCCTGGTGGAGTGGATGAGCGCGATGACCTACCAGGCGGCCTCGGGCGCCGGCGCGCAGAACATGCGCGAGCTGCTCGCGCAGATGGGGGTTGCCCACGGCGTGGCGCGCGATCTCCTCGCCGATCCCGCCGCGGCGATCCTGGAGATCGACCGCAAGGTCGCCGACGCGCTGCGCTCCGCGGCGCTGCCGAAGGAGCAGTTCGGCGTGCCGCTCGCCGGCAGCCTGATCCCGTGGATCGACAAGGACATGGGCGACGGCCAGAGCCGCGAGGAGTGGAAGGGCCAGGCGGAGGGCAACAAGATCCTCGGGCGCACCGCGAACCCGATCCCGATCGACGGCATCTGCGTGCGCATCGGCGCGATGCGCTGCCACAGCCAGGCGCTCACGATCAAGCTCACGCGCGACGTGCCGCTCGACGAGATCGAGGGGATGCTCGCGGCGGCGAACCCCTGGGTGCGCGTGGTTCCCAACCAGCGCGAGGCGAGCATGCGGGAACTCTCGCCCGCCGCGGTGACGGGCTTCCTCCAGGTCCCGGTCGGGCGTCTGCGCAAGCTCTCGATGGGGCCGCAGTACCTGGCGGCGTTCACCGTGGGCGATCAGCTGCTCTGGGGCGCCGCGGAGCCGCTGCGCCGCATGCTGCGCATCCTCCTCGACCACGGCGTGAGCCGCGCCCGCGTCGGGCGCGCGGCGGCAACGGTCTAAGGAAGCGATACCGCCGTTGGAGGTCCCCGGGGTTCGCGACCTCCGGGGAGCGGCGGTCCCGCCCGCCACGCCCACTGAGGAATAGTGCGCTTGGGGGGCAATCTCACGCGGAGGGTTAGCTTGCATGGCTAACCCCCTGATGCTATTTTAATTACCTCGATCCAAGACCCCGAGGGGGCATGGTGCGAACTTCAATCATTAGAACGAGATGGGTCGCCCTGGCGGGTCTCCTCTTCCTGCCGCTGGCAGCCGTGGCGGCGGGGCTCGGCAAACTCACCGTGCTCTCCGGTCTCGGCCAGCCGCTGCGCGCGGAGATCGACGTGGTGGCGGTCCAGCGCGGAGAAGCCGACACGCTCGCAGCGCGCATCGCGTCACCCGATGCCTTCAGGCAGGCGGGCGTCGACTACGGCGCCGTCGTGCCGCAGGTGCGCGCCAACCTGCAGCGCCGGCCGGACAGTCGTTACGTCATCACGCTGACGACGGAGCAGCCGGTCGAGGAACCGTTTCTCGACCTGCTCGTGGAGCTGAACTGGGCCTCCGGCCGTCTGGTGCGCCAGTACACGTTCCTGCTCGACCCGGCGGAGTACAAAGGCCCGCAGGCGATCACCGCGCCGCCGAAGGTCGCGGCGCCGGAAGTGAAGCCGGTCGAGCAGCCCAAGCCGCCGGCCGTGGCCGCCGAGGCCGCTCCGACCCCTGCCCCTGCTCCCGCACCCGCGCCCGCGCCCGCGCCGGCGGCCGAGGCGGCCAAGGCCGCGCCGCGCCCTGCCGGCACCTACGAAGTCAAGCAGGGCGACACGCTCGGCAAGATTGCCGCCGAGCACAAGATCGATGGCGTGACGCAGCACCAGATGCTGGTGGCGCTCTATCGCGCGAACGAGGACGCGTTCATCAACAAGAACATGAACCTCGTGCGCGCGGGACGCGTGCTGACGATCCCGGACAAGGCGGCGGCCGAGGCGGTCGCCGCCGCGGACGCCGGCAAGATCGTGGTCGCGCAATGGCAGGACTTCAACGAATACCGCGCGCGGCTCGGTCAGACCGTTGCCGCCGCCCCGGCGCGCACCGAGCCCGCGCAGCAGCGTGCGGCCGGGCGCATCACCGCGAAATCGGACGAGCCGCAGGCGGCGCCGAAGGCCGCGCCCAAGGACGAGCTGCGGATCTCCAAGGCCGACGCCGGGAAGGCGGGCAAGGCGGCTGCGACCGCCCGGGCCGACGACGCGGCGGCGCGCGAGCGCGCGCTGAAGGAGGCGAACGAGCGCGTCTCCGCGCTCGAGAAGAACGTGCAGGACATGCAGAAGCTGCTGGAGCTGAAGAACCAGCAGTTCGCGGAGCTGCAGAAGCAGGCGCAGGCGGCCAAGGCCGCGCCGCCCCCGGTCGCGGCGAAGGCGCCCGAGCCGGCCAAGCCCGCCCCGGCGCCCGCGCCGGAAGTGGCGAAGCCCGAAGCGCCCAAGCCCGAGGCGCCCAAGGTCGAGATGGCGAAGCCCGAAGCGCCCAAGCCCGAGGCGCCCAAGCCCGAGGCCGTCGCCGCGGCGCCGGTCGTCGCTCCGCCGCCACCGCCCGTCGAGGCCCCGAAAGCAACGCCGCCGGAGGCGCCGAAAGCGGAGGCGCCGAAGCCCGCGGCGCCCAAGGTCGCAGCGAAGAAGCCTGCGCCGCCGCCGCCGCCCGAGCCGAGCTTCCTCGACATGCTGTTCGAGGAACCCCTGTACCTCGTGGGCGGGGGCGGCGGGATCCTCGCGCTGCTGATCGGCGGGTACCTCTGGCGGAAGAAGCGCAGCGCCAAGCTGGAGAACAGCCTGCTGGGCGTGACCACGACCGACTCCAGCTCGGTTTTCGGCACCACCGGCGGGCGCAGCGTCGACACCGGCGGCAGCTCCCTCCAGACCGATTTCAGCCAGGGCGGGATCGGCGCGATCGACACCGACGAAGTCGATCCGGTGGCCGAGGCCGACGTGTACATGGCGTACGGCCGCGATGCCCAGGCCGAGGAGATCCTCAAGGAAGCGCTGCTGAAGGATCCGAACCGCCAGGCGGTGCGCGTAAAGCTGCTCGAGATCTACGCGTCGCGCAAGGACCTCAAGGCGTTCGAGACCACCGCGGGCGAGCTCTATGCGGCCTCCGGCGGCCAGGGTCCCGAGTGGGCCAAGGCGGTCGAGCTCGGCCAGCAGGTCGACCCGGCGAACCCGATGTACGGCGGACGCCCGGGAGCGACGCCGGAGAAGTCCCAGCCGACGGTCATTCTGCCGGCCGCCGCCGCGGCCGCGGCGGCACCCGACCTCGCGCTCGATCTCAACGCGAAGGCGCCGCCCGCCATCGACTTCGATCTCGATGCGGGCACGCGCGGCGCGGCGTCCGCCGCGCCGGACCTCTCGCTCGACGTTGCGAGCCAGGCGCCCGCGGACCTGGGGTTCGATCTCAACCTGGGCGGGGACTCCCAGAAGCCCGCCGAGGAGGCGAGCGACTTCTCGCCGAGCGGGACGTTCATCATGGATGCCGCCACCAAGAAAGCGGTGAGCGACATGGTGGAGGCGCAGAACGAACCCGGCGGGCTCTCGATCGATTTCGAGCTGCCGGGCGCCGCGCCCGCCGCGGGCGCGCCGGACTTCGCCGAGACCGCGAAGATCATGGCCAAGTCGCAGCCGAGCCAGGTCGTGGACTTCGACTTCAAGCCCGAGGTGGCGAAGGCGAGCTCGCAGGGCATGGACCTCTCGGCGATCAGCTTCGACCTCGGCACGCCGGCGGCGCCGGCGGCCGGCGGTGCGCCGGCGAACGCCGGGTGGCAGGAAGTCGCCACCAAGCTCGACCTGGCGAAGGCCTACCAGGAAATGGGGGACAAGGACGGCGCCCGCGAGCTGCTGAACGAGGTGCTGAAGGAAGGCGACGCCGCCCAGCAGCAGCAGGCGCAGACGATGCTGGCGGCGCTGCGCTAGACTCCGCTGCGCCGCTTGCTTCCCTGAAGGCCGCTTTCGCGGCCTTCTTTGTTTGGACGTCCGCCCGCCATGGACGCACCCGCGCGGCGGGCGGCCGCGGGGTGGCTACGCGGCCCATTCGTCGCGCGGCGAGGCGCGGGCCGCGGCGAACGCAGGACGGGGCCTTCGGGTGAGGATCGCGATCGGGATCGCCTACGACGGCCGGGCGTTCGACGGCTGGCAATCGCAGCCGTCGGGCAACACGGTGCAGGATCGGCTCGAGGCGGCGCTCGCCGCGATCGC
>JAGVSZ010000097.1 GCA_019137045.1 Betaproteobacteria bacterium | reverse complement strand
GGTCGAGCGCGGCGCTTTGCTCGCCCTCGGCGCGCTGCCGGGCGAGCCGTGGTCGCGTGCCCTGCCGGCGCGCGCCGAGCGCACGGTCGTCGCGAATGCGTGCCGGCGCCTCGTCGGCGCGCTCGATCGCCTCGGCGAGCCGCGCGGCTTCGGGCTGCTCCTCGCCGGCGGGACGCCGGCGTTTCCGCTCGACCTCGCGGCGCCGCGCGTGCGCGCCCTGGCGGCGGCTTATCGAGCGGACGACGCGCAAGCGGTGTACGACGCCTCGCGCGCGCTGCTCGGGCTGGGGACCGGCCTCACCCCGTCCGGCGACGACCTCGCCGGCGGCGCGCTGTTCGGGCGCATGCTCATCGATCGCGGCGCGTCGTGGCGCGCGCTCGGCGCGCGGCTCGCCGCCGACGCCCGCGGCGCGAGTCACGCCATCAGCGCGGCGCTGTTCGCCGACCTGGTGGCCGGCGAGACGTTCGAGCCGCTCCACGCGCTCGCCGAGGCGCTCGCCGCGGACGACGCGGCCGCCGCGGTCGCGGCGGCGCGCACGCTCGCCGCGCTCGGGCACTCGTCGGGCTGGGACATGCTGACCGGGCTCGCGCTCGGCGCGGGCGGCGAGCTGAAGGGGGAAGGGTGAAGCACGACCTGCTGCACGATCCGCTCGGCGTGGTGAACGTCGGGCTGGAGATGTTCACCGACAGCGTGGCGCGCGCGGGCGCGCCGCTCGCGCACCTCGACTGGCGGCCGGTGGGCGACGGCGATCCGCAGCTCGCCTGGGCGGCTGCGCAGCTCGCGGGCGACCCCGACGATCCGCGCTCGCCGGGCGCACGCGTCGACCGCGCGAACGAACTGGCGGTGGAGCGGATGCTCGCGGCGCGCCCCGTCCTGGTGGACGTCGCCCTGCGCGCCGACGAGATCTGGCCCGAGCTGTGGGCGGGCGGGAAGCGGACCCTCACGCACGCCGGGGCGCCCATCCCGTGGGCGCGGATGTGCGACCCGATGAAGGGCACGCTGATCGGGGCGATGCTCTACGAGGGCTGGGCCGCGACGCCGGAGGAGGCGGCCGACCGCCTCGCGCGCGGCGAGGTGGCGTTCCTGCCGAACCACGACGTGCGGGCGGTCGGCCCGATGTCGGGTGCGATCTCGCCGTCGATGCCGGTGTTCGTCGTGAGAAACGCCACGCACGGGAACATGGCCTACACGAACTTCAGCGAGGGCATCGGCCGGGTGTTGCGCTTCGGCGCCTATGGGCCGGACGTCATCGAGCGGCTGAAGTGGATCGCGGGGGCGCTCGCCCCGGCGCTCAAGACCGCGCTCGCGGGGCTGCCCGACGGGGTCGACCTCAAGGCGATCCAGTCGCAGGCGCTGCTGATGGGCGACGAGGTGCACAGCCGCAACGCCGCCGCGACCGCGCTCTTCCACATGGCGATCGGCGGCGCGCTCGCCGGCAGCGGCTTCGATCGGGCGCGGGCGCGCGCGGCGCTCGACTTCGTCGCCGCGACCAGCCAGTTCTTCCTCAACCTGTCGATGGTCGCCTCGAAGGCGATCATGGACGCGACGCACGGCGTCGAGCACTCGTCGATCGTCACCGCGATCGCGCGCAACGGCGTGACCACCGCGATCCGGGTGAGCGGCCTGGGGGCGCGCTGGTTCGAGGCGCCGTCGGACATGCCGGTCGGGCTGTTCTTCCCCGGATTCACGCAGCAGGACGCCAATGCCGACCTCGGCGACAGCGCGATCTGCGAGACCGCCGGCTACGGCGGCCAGGCGCTTGCCGCGTCGCCCGCGCTGGTGCAGCTCGTCGGCGGCAGCGTCGCGCAGGCGGTGGACTACTCGCGCGAGATGTACCACGTGACCTGGACGCGCAACCCGGTGATGTCGCTGCCCAACCTGGAATTCGCGGGCGGGCCGGCGGGCATCGACGTGCGCAAGGTCGTGGACACCGGCATCCGGCCGGTGGTGACCACCGGCATCGCGCACAGGCAGGCGGGCATCGGCCAGATCGGCGCCGGCATCGTGCGGGCGCCGATGGCGTGCTTCACGCAGGCGACGCTGGCGCTGGCGCAGAGCCTGGGCGTCGCGGCGTGAGGGCGGGATGACGCGCGCGCACGTCTTTCTCGTCGTCGCCGCGGCGTCGGCGGTGATGGCGCTCACGTTCGGGGTGCGGATGTCGCTCGGGCTCTTCATCAGCCCGATCAACACCCAGACCGGCCTCGGCCTCGTGGCGATCAGCTTCGCGTACGCGGTCTCGCAGCTGATGTGGGGCGTGTCGCAGCCGATCGCCGGCGCGATCGCCGACCGGCATGGCGCGGGCAAGGTGATCGCCGGCGGCCTGGCGCTGCTCGCGCTCGGCACCGCGCTGACCCCGCTCGCCGGTTCGGCCGCGCTGCTCGTGCTCGTGGTCGGTATCGTGATCGCGGCCGGCGCGGGCGCAGGCGGCCTCTCCATCGCGCTCGCCGCGGTCGCGCGCCTCCTCCCGGTGGAGAAGCGCGCGATGGCGAGCGGCATCGTCAGCGCCGGCGGCTCGGTCGGCCAGTTCACCCTGGTCCCGCTCGCGCAGGGCCTCATCGGCTGGGTCGGCTGGATGGCGGCGCTCTGGTGGCTGGCGGCGTTCGCCGTGGCGTCGATCCCGCTCGCCTGGGTGCTGCGCGGCAAGGCCGGTCCCACGCCCGGCGCCGCGCGCGAGGAGCGGCTCGGGGAGGCGGTGCGGCGCGCCTTCGGCGACCGGAACTACGTGCTCCTCAACCTCGGCTTCTTCACCTGCGGATTCCACGTGGCGTTCATCATGACCCACTTGCCCGGGGTGGTCGCCTACTGCGCGCTGCCGCCGACGGTGGCGGCCTGGTCGCTCGGCGTGATCGGCCTCTTCAACATCGCCGGCAGCCTCGCGGTGGGCTGGGCGATGGGGCGGTGGCGGTCGAAGTCGCTGCTCGCGCTCCTGTACGCCACCCGCGCGGTGGCCGTCGCCGTGTTCCTCGCGTCGCCCAAGACCGAGCTCACCTTCTTCCTGTTCGCGGCGGTGCTCGGCTTCACCTGGCTCTCCACCGTTCCGCCGACCGGCGGCCTGGTCGCGAAGTTCTACGGCCCGCGCTTCATGGCGACGCTGTTCGGCGTCGTCCTCCTGTCCCACCAGGTCGGGGCGTTCTTCGGCGCCTACCTCGGGGGCATTGCATTCGCGGCGACCGGTTCGTACGACTGGATGTGGTGGGCGGACATCGCGCTCGCGCTGTTCGCGGCCGCCGTGCACCTGCCGATCCGCGAGCAGCTGGTGCGCGTGGTGCCCGTGCCGACGTAGTTGCAGCGCGCCGATCGGGTGCGGGCGAGGCGCGCGGTCCCATGGTTGTTGCAGCGCGCCGATCGGCGCGATTGTCAAACCGTGTCGATGCGTGTGCGCAGTGCGCGCGCGTTGACAATTCTTGACACTCCGCGGTGCCGCGCGTGCGCACACTCTGCGCCGTGCGCTCCTCCGCCGGCGCAAGACCCGAAGTGGTTCAAGGGCCCACGGCGACGGACAGCGCACACCAGAATCTCCAGGAGGGCGCGCATGCAGCATCCCGTCGTGGTCGTCTCGTTCGAGGCCGGCGCCTGGTGCGCCGGCGTGGAGGGCCGCGACGAGCGGCAGGTGTTCGGCGCGCGGTATCCGGCGCTCGAATGGGCGCACCGCTGGGCCCAGGCGCACCGGCCGAGCCTCGTCCGCGTGTTCCGCCAGGACGGCGCGGTCGAGGACGAATGGGCCTACGGTGCGTTCAAGGGCATCCGCCGAATGGGGCCGGAGCAGTTCGCGGCGGCGCCCCGATGAACGTCTTCGTCGTCTACCCCGACACGCGCGCCGGCTGGGCGCTCCTGCGTGAGGGCGAGAGCGCGCCGCTGCACTTCGGCGCCAAGCAGGAGGCGATCGGCTACGCGCGCTGCCTCGCCGCCGCGAACGGGCCGAGCGCGGTCAAGGTCGAGACCGCCTTCGGCCAGTTCGAAACGGGGTGGG
The DNA here is from genome assembly GCA_019137045.1 of Betaproteobacteria bacterium. Classification (GTDB taxonomy): domain Bacteria; phylum Pseudomonadota; class Gammaproteobacteria; order Burkholderiales; family SG8-39; genus JAGVSZ01. The sequence goes on along the minus strand of JAGVSZ010000097.1, from coordinate 222 downwards.
AGTACGACGACGCCGGCGCGCCCCGACCCCTGCGCCCGCGGCGCGCGTAGCGCTCAAGGGCGGCCGGCGATCGGACGCCCGCTGTCGCGGTACTCCTCGCGCACCACGCTCGCCCCGCGGAACTCGGGGCGGATTTCCTGCTCGGCAGTCGGCGGCGGCAGCGGACCCGGCCCGGAGCGGGTCACCGCGGCCGGCGCGGCCGGCGCGGCCGGCGCGAGCCGG
>JAGVSZ010000192.1 GCA_019137045.1 Betaproteobacteria bacterium | reverse complement strand
GCTTGATGCGGCCTTTCGCATAGTGCAGGTTCAGCGGCACGAGCGTATAGCCCGCCTGCTCGACCTTGCCGATCAGGCGCCGGATCTCCTCGGCGTGCAGGAGCAGCTTGCGCGTGCGGGTCGGGTCGGGCTGCACGTGCGTCGAGGCGGTGGGGAGGGCGCTCACGTGCGCGCCGACGAGGAAGACCTCGCTCCCCATCACCACCACGTACGCCTCCTTCAGCTGCGCGCGCCCGGCGCGGATCGCCTTCACCTCCCACCCCTCGAGCGCGATGCCGGCCTCGTAGCGCTCCTCGATGAAGTAGTCGTGGAAAGCCTTCCTGTTTTCGACGATGCTCATGGCTGCGCGGGATCGTCCGGCGCGGCGCCGGGTGTCGCGCGATTCTATCCGCGCGGTCGCAGCGCCGTGCGCGCCGGCGCTTCCCCCCGCGCATGATCACCGTCGCGCGCCAGGCGCTCGTGCCCTACGGGGCCGTCGAGATGTACGAGCTGGTCGGGGACGTGGAGTCGTACCCGCGCTTCGTGCCCTGGTGCAGCGCCGTGGACGTCGCGCTGCGGGAGGCCGGGCGCACGATCGCCACCCTGCACGTGAACTTTCGCGGCGTGCGCCAGGCGTTCACGACCGAGAACCTGCACCAACGCGGCGAGCGCATCTCGATGCGCCTCGTGCGCGGCCCGTTCAGCCGCCTCGCGGGCGAATGGCGGTTCGCCCAGCTGGGCGAGGCGGGGTGCCGGATCGACTTCGAGCTCGCCTACGAGATCGCGAGCCCGCTCCTCGAGCGGATCGCGGGGCCCGCGTTCAATCACATGGCGAGCACGTTCGTCGACGCGTTCGTCCGCCGCGCGGACGCGCTGCACCTGCGGCCGGCGTGATGCCGAAGGTCGAGGTCGTCTACGCCACGCCGGACGCGCAGCGCCGCTACGCCGTCGAGCTGCCGCCCGGTGGGACGGTGCGCGCGGCGATCGAGCGCAGCGGGGTGCTGCTCGCGGCGCCGCAGATCGACTTCGCGCGCGATCGCGTCGGGGTGTTCGGAAGGCTCGTCGGGCTGGACGACGTGCTGGAGGAGGGGGACCGGGTCGAGATCCTGCGGCCGCTCGCCGCCGACCCGCAGGCGGCGCGCCGACAGCGTGCGCGCCGGCCGCGCTGACTATCTGCAGTCCGCCGCGATGTCGCGCTGGACGCGCGCGATCTCCTGCTGGATCTGGGCGTCCTCGAGGAACACGCGCTCGCCCTTGTCGTCGGTGCGCACGATGCGCTGGCCGGATTGCAGGGACGTGAGCTCGCGGCGCAGCCCGGCGCAGTAGTTTTCCTTCGCCTTGGTTTCCTGCGCGAGCTTCTCTTCCTTCTTCGCCTTCTCCTCGGCCTCGGCGCGGCGCTGGCGGAAAGCCTGCTCCTGCTCCGCCGCGGTCTGCGGCGCCTTGCCCGCGCCGCCGCTCGAGGCGCTTGGCGACGTGACGGTGCTCACGCGCGAACCCGTGATTTTTTCCACCTTCTGCGCCCCGGCGGGCGGCCGGTCGGAATACTGGACGCGTCCGTCGGGTCCGACGAACTTGTAGAGCTGCTGCGCGCCGGCCGGGGCGGCGAGCAGCGCCGCGAGCGCGAGGGCGGGCAGGCGGTAGTCGGGCCAGAACATGACGGTGTCCTTGCAGGGCGTTGATCGACCATAAAGAGTTTGCCCGGCTGCGTCAATCGCCGCCAGCACCGCGCAGCGGCGGTTTTACCGGCGCGGGGCGCGCACGTATAATGCGCCTTTGCGTCTTCCGCTCCCATGCGACCGACCCTCAAGGCGCTCACGTTCGACGACGTCCTGCTCGTTCCAGCCCACTCCTCGGTCCTGCCGCGCGAGGTCTCGCTGCGGACCCGCCTCACCCGCGGCATCACGCTCAACATCCCGATCGTCTCGGCGGCGATGGACACCGTCACCGAGGCGCGCCTCGCAATCGCGCTCGCGCAGGAAGGCGGGATCGGCATCGTGCACAAGAACCTGACGCCCAGGCAGCAGGCGGGCGAGGTGCTCAAGGTCAAGCGCCACGAGTCCGGCGTCGTGCGCGACCCGATCACCATCCCGCCCGACATGAGCGTGCGCGAGGTGAAGGCCCTCACCGAATCCCATCGCTTCTCCGGGCTGCCGGTGGTCGAGGGCAGGCGCGTGGTGGGCATCGTGACCAACCGCGACCTGCGCTTCGAGACCAACCTCGACCAGCCGGTGCGCGCGATCATGACTCCGCGCGAGCGCCTGGTCACCGTGCGCGAGGGGGCGAGCCTCGACGAGGCGAAGACGCTGATGCACAAGCACCGGCTCGAGCGCGTGCTGGTGGTGAACGAGGCCTTCGAGCTGCGCGGGCTGATGACGGTGAAGGACATTCTCAAGTCGAGCGAGCATCCCAACGCCTGCAAGGACGACCTCGGGAAGCTGCGCGTCGGGGCGGCGGTCGGCGTCGGCGAGGGGACCGAGGAGCGGGTCGCCGCGCTGGTCGAGGCCGGAGTCGACCTGCTCGTCGTCGACACCGCGCACGGGCACGCCCAGGGCGTGCTGGATCGCGTCCGCTGGGTCAAGACCAACTTCCCGCGCGTCGAGGTGGTCGGCGGCAACGTCGCCACGTCGGCGGGCGCGCGTGCGCTGGTCGACAACGGCGCCGACGGCGTGAAGGTCGGCATCGGGCCGGGCTCGATCTGCACCACCCGGATCGTCGCCGGGGTCGGGGTGCCGCAGGTGACCGCGATCGCGAACGCCGCCGAGGGCCTTGCCGGCACGAACGTGCCGATCATCGCCGACGGCGGCGTCCGCTACTCGGGCGACATCCCGAAGGCGCTGGCAGCCGGCGCGAGCTGCGTCATGATCGGCAGTCTCTTCGCCGGCACCGAGGAGTCGCCGGGAGAGATCGAGCTCTTCCAGGGACGCTCGTACAAGGCGTACCGCGGCATGGGCTCGCTCGGGGCGATGCAGCAGGGCGCGGCCGACCGCTACTTCCAGGACCCCGCGATGCACGCCGACAAGCTGGTGGCGGAGGGCGTCGAAGGGCGGGTGCCTTACAAGGGCTCGATGGTGGGCGTGGTGGCCCAGCTCCTCGGGGGGCTGCGCGCCAGCATGGGCTACCTCGGCTGCGGGACGATCGACGAGGTGCGGAGCCGCGCCGAGTTCGTCGAGATCTCGAGCGCCGGAATCCGCGAGTCGCACGTTCACGACGTGCAGATCGTGAAGGAAGCGCCGAACTACCGCGTCGAGTGAGCCCCTTGGCGCACGAGCGGATCCTCATCCTCGACTTCGGTGCCCAGTACTCGCAGCTGATCGCGCGCCGCGTGCGCGAGGCGCACGTGTACTGCGAGCTGCATCCCCACGACGTCTCCGACGCGTTCGTGCGCGATTTCCGTCCGCGCGGCGTCATTCTTTCGGGCGGCCCGGCGTCGGTGTACGAGCAGGAGACGCCGCGCGCGCCCGACGCCGTCTGGAACCTGGGCGTCCCGGTGCTCGGCATCTGCTACGGGATGCAGACGATGGCTGCCCAGCTCGGCGGGAAGGTCGAGGGCGCGCAGCTGCGCGAGTTCGGCTACGCCGAAGTGCGCGCGCGCGGCCACTCGAAGCTCCTCGCAGGGATCCAGGACCGCGCGAACGCGGAAGGTCACGGCCTGCTCGACGTGTGGATGAGCCACGGCGACAAGGTGATCGACCTGCCCGCGGGGTTCAAGCTGATCGCGAGCAGCCCGGCCTGCCCGATCGCCGGGATGGCGGACGAGGCGCGCGGCTTCTACGGCGTGCAGTTCCATCCCGAAGTCACACACACGCGCCAGGGCGCGGCGCTCCTGCGGCGCTTCGTCCACGACATCTGCGGGTGCCGCGGCGACTGGAACATGGGCGACTACATCGGCGAAGCGGTCGCCCGCATCCGCGCGCAGGTCGGGAAGGAAGAGGTGATCCTCGGCCTGTCCGGCGGCGTCGACTCGTCGGTGGCCGCGGCGCTGATCCACCGCGCGCTCGGCGACCAGCTCACCTGCATCTTCGTCGACACGGGTCTGCTGCGGAAGAACGAGGCGCAGCAGGTCATGGAGACTTTCGCGCGACACCTCGGCGTGAAGGTGGACATGGTCGATGCGTCCGCGCGCTTCATGCGCGCGCTCGAAGGCGTCGAGGACCCGGAGGAGAAGCGCAAGATCATCGGGCGCGAGTTCGTGCACGTCTTCCAGGACGAGGCTGCGCGGCTGCCGA
>JAGVSZ010000432.1 GCA_019137045.1 Betaproteobacteria bacterium | reverse complement strand
GCGCGAGCAGGCGCTCGAGCGCGGGAGCGCGCCGCGGCGCCGCGTGCGCCGCAGCGGGATCGGGCCAGAAGAGATCGGGAATCGCGACGTGGACGTTCATCGGCCGCCGGTTTCAGTCTAGCACGCACCCGCGGGTATACTTGCGCCACCTTGCAGTACGAGCTCTTCATCGGCCTGCGCTACACGCGCGCGAAGCGCCGCAATCACTTCATCTCCTTCATCTCGCTGATCTCCATGGCGGGGATCGCGCTCGGCGTCGCGGCGCTGATCACCGTGCTCTCGGTGATGAACGGGTTCCAGAAGGAGGTCCGGGCGCGCATCCTGAGCGTGGTCGCGCACGTCCAGATCACCGGCCTGCGCGGCGAGCTCGCGCAGTGGGAGCGCGTCGCCGCGGCGGCGCGCAGGAACCCGGAGGTGCTCGCCGCCGCCCCGTACGTGAGCGGGCAGGCGATGCTCGTCAACGGCGCGACCGCCCGCGGCGCGCTCGTGCGCGGCATCGACCCCGCGCTCGAGGCGCGCGTCGCGGAGGTCGCGACCAAGGTGATCGCCGGCCGGCTCGACGCGCTCGTGCCGGGCGAGTTCGGCATCCTGCTGGGCGCGGACCTGGCGCGCAGCCTCGGCGTCCACCTCGGCGAGCGCATCACGGTGATCGCGCCGCAGGGCCTGGTGACGCCGGCCGGCGTGGTGCCGCGGCTGCGCTCCTTCCGCGTGGTCGGGGAGTTCCAGGTCGGGCACTACGAGTACGACAGCGGGCTCGCCCTGATGCACATCGCCGACGCGCAGCGGCTGTTCCAGCTCGGCGACGCGGTCTCGGGCGTGCGGCTGAAGCTCGCCGACCTGTTCGAGTCGCGCCGAGTCGCGCGCGAGCTGTACCGCGACCTCGGCGGCGAGATCCTGATCAGCGACTGGACGCGCAGCCACGCCAACTTCTTCCGCGCGGTCGAGATCGAGAAGACGATGATGTTCATCATCCTCATGCTCATCGTCGCGGTGGCGGCGTTCAACGTGGTCTCGACGCTGGTCATGGCGGTCACCGACAAGCGGTCGGACATCGCGATCCTGCGCACGCTCGGCGCCAGCCCGGCGAGCATCATGCAGGTGTTCGTGGTGCAGGGCGTGGTGATCGGCGTGCTCGGGACGCTGCTCGGCGTGGCGGGCGGCATCGCACTCGCGCTCAACATCGACGTGGTGGTGCCGTTCCTCGAGCGGCTGCTGCGCATGCAGTTCCTCTCCAAGGAGGTGTACTTCATCAGCGAGCTGCCCTCGGACCTGCACGCCGCGGACGTCGTCGCGATCACCTGCGTGGCCCTCTTCCTGTCGCTGGTCGCGACGATCTACCCGAGCTGGCGGGCGGCGCGCGTGCGCCCCGCCGAGGCGCTGCGCTATGAGTGAGGACGCCGCCGCCCAGCCCGTGCTCGCCTGCCGCGGGCTCGCGAAGACCTACCACGACGCGCGCGTGCCGGTGCCGGTGCTGCTCGGCGTGGATCTGGCGGTGGCGGCGGGCGAGGTAGTGGCCATCGTCGGGGCGTCGGGATCGGGCAAGAGCACGCTGCTGCACCTCCTCGGCGGGCTGGACGAGCCCTCCGGCGGCGAGGTCGCGGTGCGCGGCCGGCCGATGAGCGCGCTCTCGGACGCGGCCCGCGGCCGGCTGCGCAACGAGGCGCTCGGCTTCGTGTACCAGTTCCACCATCTGCTGATGGAGTTCTCCGCGCTCGAGAACGTCGCCATGCCGCTCCTCATCCGGCGCTTGCCCCGGGCGGAGGCGTACGCGCGCGCGGCGGAGGTGCTGCGCGAGGTGGGGCTCGGCGAGCGGCTCGAGCACGTGCCCGGGCAGCTCTCCGGCGGCGAGCGGCAGCGCGCGGCGCTCGCGCGCGCGCTGGTGACGCGGCCGGCCTGCGTGCTCGCGGACGAGCCGACGGGGAATCTGGATCGTCACACCGCGGCGACGGTGTACGAGCTGATGCTCGCGCTCAACCGCGCATACCGGACGAGCTACGTGATCGTGACGCACGACCCGGCGCTCGCCGCGCGCGCGAACCGGGTGCTGCGGCTCGACGACGGGCGGCTCGCGCCGGCGCGCTAGGCGCGGCGGGCGCGCCGGGCCTTGCGCGCGCGCCACTGCACGACGACCCAGACGCGCCAGAAGACCTGCACCGCGACCCACCCGAGCGCCGCCAGCCCGAGCGCGAGGGTTACCAGCCCGAGGGCGAGCGGGCGCCCCAGCGCCAGCGCCCAGGCGGCGAGCGCCCGCATCCACTCCCCGATCGCAGTCCAGCTGAACGCGGGCGGCTCGGCGATCGGCGCGCCCGACCCGCCGGTGAGGTGCGAGCCGATCCAGTACGCCGCGAGGTAGAGCGGCACGATCGTGAAGGGATTCGTGTAGAGCGTCGTCAGCAGCGCGACCGGGAGGTTGACGCGCAGCGGAATGGCGAGGAGGGCCGCCGTCAGCATCTGGAGCGGACCGGGGACGAGCCCGGAGAAGAGGCCCACGGCCACCCCGCCCGAGACCGAGTCGCGGTTGAGGTGCCAGAGGTTCGGGTGGCGCAGGAACCGGGCGAGCTTGCCGAGGTACTTGTGATTCCGGATCGACTCGTGGCTGGGCAGGTACTTCCGGAAGTATTTTCTGGGCATCGGGCGCCGAGGGATTCTATCGGTTTCTCTCTGGATTCAACCGCGCGTCCCGGTGACGCGTTGAAGTGCGATGCCCCCCGACGCCTGACGCCGTGCGACTCGCCGTCCTCGCCTTCGCCGCCGGCGTCTGGGCGCTCCAGCTGCAGGCCCGGCTGCCGGGTTGGGCCGGCATCGCCGCGCTCGCCGCAGCCGCGATCGCGCTGGCCCTCGCCGCGTACAGCGTCGCGCGGCGCTCGCCCCGTGGCGCGCACGCGGTTCTCGCCGTCGCCTGCCTCGGGCTCGGGTTCGCCTTCGCCGCCGGTGCCGCCCGGCTGCGGATGGCCGACCGCATCGACCCGGCGTGGGAGGGGCGCGACGTCACGCTGACGGGGGTGGTGGCGAGCCTCCCGCAGCCGTTCGAGCGCGGCGTGCGCTTCGAGTTCGACGTCGAGGACGCCGCGCCGCCGCAGTTCCGGTCGCCCCGGCGCATCCTGCTCGCCTGGTACAACGGCCTCACGCCCGAGGAGTTCCAGCTGGTGCCGCCGGTGCGCGCCGGCGAACGCTGGCGGCTCACCGCGCGCCTGCGCCGGCCGCACGGCGGCGCGAACCCGCACGGCTACGACTGGGAGCTCGCCCTGCTGGAGCGCGGCATCGGCGCGACCGGCTACGTGCGGCCGCGCACGGAGCGTGTCCGTCTCGCACCGATGGTGTGGACCCCGGCGTACGCGGTCGAGCGGGCGCGCGAGGCGATCCGCACGCACCTGCACGAGGCGCTGCCCGAGCACCGCTACGCGGGCATCGTGATCGCGCTCGCGATCGGCGACCAGCGCGCGATCGAGCCGGCCGACTGGAACACCTTCACTCGCACCGGGGTCGGCCACCTCATGAGCATCTCGGGTCTCCACGTCACCATGGTCGCCGGGCTGTTCGCGGCGCTGGTCGCCGCGCTGTGGCGCCGCTCGACGCGGCTCGTGCTGCGGCTGCCGGCGCGCAAGGCGGCCGCGGCCGCGGCGGTGCTCGCCGCCGCCGGCTACACGCTCCTCGCCGGGTTCGCGGTGCCGGCGCAGCGGACCCTCTACATGGTGGCCGTGGTGGCCGTGGCGCTGTGGCTCGACCGCCTGCAGTCCTCGTCGCGCGTTCTCGCGGCCGCGCTCGCCATCGTCCTCGTCCTGGACCCGTGGGCCGCCGTCGCGGCCGGCTTCTGGCTGTCGTTCGGCGCGGTCGCCCTGATGCTCTACGTCGCCGCCGACCGCGCCGGCCGCGGCAGTCGCGGCAGCCGGCTCGCGCAGTGGGGGCGCGTGCAGTGGGCGATCACGGTCGGGCTCGCCCCGCTCGTGCTGCTGCTCTTCCAGCAGGTGTCGCTCGTCTCGCCGCTCGCGAACGCGATCGCGATCCCGGTCGTCAGCCTGGTCGTCACCCCGCTCGCGCTCGTCGCGGCGGTGACCCCGGGCCCGTGGTTCGCGCACGCCGCGCACGCGGTGCTCGCGGCGGCGATGCCGGCGCTGGATGCGCTCGCGCAGCTCCCCGGCGCCACCTGGCGGCAGCACGCGCCCGCGCCGTGGACCGTCGCGCTCGCGGCGATCGGCGCGGCGTGGCTG
>JAGVSZ010000152.1 GCA_019137045.1 Betaproteobacteria bacterium | reverse complement strand
CGCGATGCGCTCGGTGCGCTGCGTGCGCTCGGTCGCGGCCGGCTGCGCGCGCGTCGCGGCGCGCGTGACGGTCGTCCCGCCCGAGGGGAGCGTCGCGTCGAGGTTGATCACCGTCGGCTCGGCCGCCGCCGCGGACTGGGTCGCGGCCTGCCGGATCGCGTCGAGAAACTCGCGCGCGGTCTGGTAGCGCTCGTCCGGGCGCTTCGCGAGCGCCTTGCCGATGACCGCGTCGAACCCGCGCGGCACCTGCACGTTCAGCTTCGACGGCGGCAGCGGCTCCTCCTGCAGCACCTTGTGCATGATGGTGGTGAGCGAGCCGGTGAACGGCTTCTCGCCGGTCAGCATCTGGTACAGGATGACGCCGGCCGAGAAGATGTCCGAGCGCCCGTCGACCGTCTGGCCCATGAACTGCTCGGGCGACATGTAGCTCGGCGTGCCGAGCACCATGCCGGCCTGGGTGAGGTTCGACGACTCCACGCGCGCAATGCCGAAGTCGGCGACCTTCGCCGTGCCGTCGGGGAGGAGGATGATGTTCGACGGCTTGACGTCGCGGTGCACGACCCCCTGCCGGTGCGAGTAGTCGAGCGCCTCGAGCAGCTGCCCCATGATGCGCACGATGTCGTGCAGCGCGAAGCGCTCGTTCGCCTCCAGGTAGCTCTGCAGCTCGCGGCCCTGCACGAACTCCATCGCGATGTAGTAGGTGCCCGCGTCCTCGCCGAAGTCGTAGATGCCGACGATGTTCGGGTGCGTGAGCCGGCCGGCCGCCTGCGCCTCGCGCCGGAAGCGCGCGAGCTGCTCCTGCGCGTCCTCGCCCTGCAGGTTCTCGGCGCGGATCGTCTTCAGCGCCACGACCCGGTCGATCATCGGGTCGTGGCCCTCGTACACGACGCCCATCGCGCCCTTGCCGAGCTCGCGGCGAACCTGGAACTTCCCGAGTTTCGTGATCTCGCTCATGCGCGGTGCCGGTGCGGGACGGGGCGGGCTACTTGTACTTGCTGTCGATCTCCCAGACCGACTTCTGCACCAGCCGCTGCACCATCGTGTCGAGCCCGACGCCGCCCTGCTGGGACTGGGAGAACCCCATCACCGAGGTGCCGGTGGCGCCGATCTCCATCTTCTCCTCGGTATAGCCCTGCGCGACCTGCTCGGTGGTCTCGGCGTCCATGATCTTGTAGCGCATGCCGATCACCCAGATGCCGGTCGAGTCGCCGGTCCTGATCGAGCCGACCGCGGTGTCGCCGATCGCGCCCGCCTGCGCGCCCCCGCGCGACCCGCTGAACGCGCCCAGGATGCCGATCACGCGCCCGACCGCGGCGCCGTCGAACCCCTGCTGCGCGGCCGCGACCTGCTCGGTCTTCAGGATGTCGAACTTCACGATGTACTTGGTCGACTTCAGCTTGCCCATGCCGAGGTACTGCCGCGCCTTGTTCGGGTCGCCGAGGTTGTAGGCGAGCGTGAACTCGTTCAGCAGCGGCCCGAGGTTGGTGCGCTCGAGCACCTGGAAGTTGGCGCGGCTCAGCTCGATCTCGGCGAAGTCGGCGATGTTGGTCGGCCCGAACTTCTGGGTGAAGGTCGCATTGCTGCTCTTGATCTCGCCGGGGATCACCACCAGCGCCGGGCCCTGCTTGGCGGCGTTCTGGTACTCGATCGCCTGGTACATCGCCTTGTCGGCGTTCGCGTTCGCCTTCTCCGAGGTCGCCGTGCCCGCGGTCGGCGACGCGCTCTGGAAGGTCGGCTGCGCGATCGCGGCGCCGCACGCGCACAGCACCGCCGCCGAAAATGCACCGTGTCTGAACAGGTTCATGTCTGCCTCTCCGCTGGATTTCCAGCCGTTGCCACTTCGCGCCCGACTGCCGGGCGCCTACTTCCTCGCCTTTGCCGGCGCCGCGACCTCGGCGTTGCGGCAGTACTCGCTGTAGAGTCTGGACACGACTTCGTCCGCGTGCTCGTTGAGCAGGGTGATCGCCATCGCGCGCACGTCCGGCCCCGCGTACGAGGCCGCGCTCGCGCCGGCGTTGGCCACCGTGCGCCCGTTCGCGGCGGCGAGCGTGAACCCCATGCCGACCGACACCTGGTTCACGCGCACGATCGGGTTGTAGGTCGCCTGCGAGGTGATCAGCCCGCGCAGCACGAAGTTCGCGCCCAGGCGTTTCGCCGCCGAGAGCGCGGCGTCGGGATTGTTCTTGAAGTACGCGTCGATCTCCGCCTGCGCGATCTGCCTGCGGATCTCCTCGGGGGTGTAGGTGCGCAGGCCGAGCGCCTGCAGGCGCCCGTTGATGAGCTGGAAGTGCGGGCCGTAGTTCTCCTGCCGCGCGAGCACGACGCCGTTCGACTGCTCCTCGCCGATGATCACGGCGATCTTCTTGTTCTTGATCGCGTCTCTGCACGGGGTGGAGAGGTTCTCGGCGACGCGTGCCCCGCGCGCGGTTTCCTCTGCCGCCCGCTGCTGCGCGCCCGGATCTTTCTCGAACTTGAAGCCCTGGGCGGGCGCCGCGCACGGCCACAGCGCCGCCGCGCACAGCAGCACGCCCACCCGCCGCAGGATCGCGCTCCGGACTGTCGTTTCCATCGATGTTCTCCGCCGGTCTGCCACTTTAGTACAAGGCCGCGCGGCCTTCCATCGCCGCGTCGACCTAGTCCGCGCCGCGGCGCGCACCCGTCGACCGGGAATGGTGCGACGAGGCCACCGGCCGGAGTGTCAACTCGCGTGCGGCGCGAGACCTATGCCACACCGCGGCGTCGACGAGTCGACAGCAGCGCGGGTCACGGGCGGTAAATGTAGGTCGGCGGGATCTCGCCGGACGGCTGGACGATCGTGCCGTGCGGGGTGGGGACGACGTATCCGGGCGCGCCGCCGGGGCCGATGATCATCGCACCGCCCGGCCGCCCGGGAATCGGATTGACCAGGGTCGTCGGCTGCCCTGGTCCGACGATTGTCGTGCCGCCCATCGGATTGGGGCGGATCACCGTCGCACCCTGCTGCGGCGTGATGATTGTCGTTCCCCCGCCCTGACCCGGCACGACGTATGTCGGTCCATAGCCGGGCGCCACCACCGCCCCCACTCCGCTCGGGCCGGGCGGCACGACGTAGGCCGGCGCGTAGCCGGGCGTCAGAATCACCCCGCCGCCGCCTTGCGTGGGCGCGACGATCGCGGCGCCGCCCCAGCCCTGCGGTGCGACCGGGGCCCCGGCGCCGGGCACCACGGTCTGCGGGATCGCCGGCTGGGGGATCTGCGCGAGGGCGGCGAGCGGGACGGCGAGCAGCAGTATCGGCAGTGCGCGCATGGACGCCTCCAGAACCTGACGCGTCACCATATGCCGCCCGGCCGTTTGCCGCAAGCGCGGGAACGGCGCGCGGCGGCAGCGCGGCACACCGGCCGCCGGCGGCCGCCGGACCCACGGTCCCGGCGCGCGGCGAAGCCGCGTACCATTTCTGCGGCTCATCGGAGGGCTGCGCGCATGACCGACCTCGCCGACTCCCCGTTCTCCGGCTACTGGCGCGTGGCCGCGCCCGACGCGGACCCGCTCGAGACGCGCGAATGGCTCGACGCGTTCGACGCGCTCGTCGAGCACGAGGGGACGGAGCGCGCGACGTTCGTCCTGCGCAAGCTGCTCGACCGGGCGCGGGCGAAGCGCGTGCGCATGCCGCCGGTGCTCAACACGCCCTACTGCAACACCGTCGGGCTCGCGGACCAGCCGCAGTTTCCGGGCAATCTCGAGATCGAGCACCGGCTCGCCTCGATCATCCGCTGGAACGCGCTCGCGATGGTGGTGCGCGCGAACCGCGCGCATGCCGAGCTCGGCGGCCACATCTCGAGCTACGCGTCGGCCGCGGATCTCTTCGAAGTGGGTTTCAACCATTTCTTCCGCGCGGGCCAGGGCGGCGACCTCGTGTACTTCCAGCCGCACTCGGCGCCGGGCGTGTACGCGCGCGCGTTCCTCGAGGGGCGGCTCACCGAGGCGCAGCTCGCCAGCTACCGGCGCGAAGTCGGCGGGCAGGGCCTCTCGTCGTACTGCCACCCGTGGCTCATGCCCGCGTTCTGGCAGTTCCCGACCGGCTCGATGGGCCTCGGCCCGATCAACGCCATCTACCAGGCGCGCTTCATGCGCTACCTCCAGAACCGCGCGCTGCTCGCGACCGCCGGGCGCAAGGTCTGGTGCTTCGTGGGCGACGGCGAGATGGACGAGCCCGAGGCGCTCGCCGGCCTGTCGCTCGCCGCACGCGAGGGGCTCGACAACCTGATCTTCGTCGTCAACTGCAACCTGCAGCGGCTCGACGGCCCGGTGCGCGGGAACGGGTCGATCGTGCAGGAGCTCGAAGGCCTGTTCGCCGGCGCGGGCTGGAACGTGATCAAGCTGCTCTGGGGTTCGGACTGGGACCCGCTCTTCGCGCGCGACCACGACGAGGCGATCCTGCGCCGGCTGCACGAGACCGTGGACGGCGAATTCCAGAAGTACGCCGCGACCGACGGGCGCTTCAACCGCGAGCACTTCTTCAACAAGTACCCCGAGCTGCAGGCGCTCGTCGCCGACATGACCGACGAGGACATCGACCGCCTGCGTCGCGGCGGGCACGATCCGGTGAAGATCCACGCCGCCTATCACGTCGCCGCGCGGCACCGCGGCCAGCCGACGGTGATCCTCGCGCAGACGAAGAAGGGCTACGGCATGGGGCACTGGGGGCAGGGCAGGATGACCACCCACCAGCAGAAGAAGCTCGACGACGATGCGCTGCGCGCGTTCCGCGACCGCTTCGCGCTCCCGCTCTCCGACGACGAGGTGGAGCAGCTGCGCTTCCACAAGCCGGCCGACGATTCGCCCGAGCTGCGCTACCTGCACGCGCGCCGGCAGGCGCTCGGCGGCTATCTGCCCGCGCGGTCTTCGCAGGCGCCGCGCGTCGAGGTTCCGCCCCTGGAGGCGTTCGCGCCGCTGCTCGCGGGCGCGGACGCGCGCGAGAAGTCCACCACCATGGTGTTCGTGCAGATGCTCGGCCAGCTGCTGCGCGACCCGGCGCTCGGGCTGCGCATCGTGCCGATCGTCGCCGACGAGGCGCGCACGTTCGGCATGCAGAACCTCTTCCGGCAGGTCGGCATCTACTCGTCGGTGGGGCAGCTGTACGAGCCGGAGGACCGCGACGAGCTGCTCTACTACAAGGAGGCGAAGGACGGCCAGATCCTCGAGGAGGGCATCACCGAGGCGGGCGCGATCTCGTCCTGGCTCGCGGCGGCGACGAGCTACAGCGCGCACGGCACCCCGATGCTGCCGTTCTACATCTTCTACTCGATGTTCGGCTTCCAGCGCATCGGCGATCTCGCCTGGGCGGCCGCCGACTCGCGCGCGCGCGGCTTCCTGCTCGGCGCCACCGCGGGCCGCACCACGCTCGCGGGCGAGGGCTTGCAGCACCAGGACGGCACGAGCCAGCTCGTCGCGTCCACCATTCCGACCTGCAAGGCCTACGACCCGTGCTTCAAGCACGAGCTGGTCGTGATCCTGCAGGACGGCGTGCGGCGCATGCTCGAGGCCCAGGAGGACGTGTTCTATTACGTCACGGTGATGAACGAGAACTACGCGCACCCCGCGATGCCGGCGGGCGCGGAGGAAGGCATCCGTCGCGGCATGTACCTGCTGCGCGCATCGCCGCGGCGCGACGCGCGCCGGCGCGTGCAGCTCCTCGGCTCGGGGGCGATCCTGCGCGAAGTGCTCGCTGCGGCGGACGCGCTCGAAGCCGAGCACGGCGTCGCGGCCGACGTCTGGAGCGTGACGAGCTGGACGGAGCTGCGCTGGGACGGGCTCGCCGCCGGCAGCGCGTCGCCCGCGGTGCGCGAGGCGCGCGGCGGCGCGGCCGGGCAGAGCTGGGTCGGGCGGTGCCTGGAGGCGACTGCGGGGCCGATCGTCGCGGCGAGCGACTACGTGAGCGCGGTTGCGGACCTCATCCGGCCGCACGTGCCCGCCGGGCGGCGCTACGTCGCCCTCGGGACCGACGGCTTCGGGCGCAGCGACACGCGCGCGAGCCTGCGCGCCTTCTTCGCCGTCGACCGCGCCGCGATCGCCGCGGCGGCCCGCACGGCGCTCGGGTGAGTCCTCCCGCGCTACATGCCGAGCATGCGCCCGATGCGCGCGACGTAGTCCGCGTCGGTGAAGAGCTCGCCTTCGGCCTTTTGCAGCAACGCGCGGATGCCGTGCAGCCCTTCGTGGACCTCGCCGTCGGCGGTGCCCGGCGTAGCGAGCGCCTGGCGCAGCTGCGCGACCTCGCCGCGCAGCGTGTCGACGTCGCCGGAACCGGCGCGCACCTTCTCGAGGTCGCGCTCCAGGGCGGCGACGAGCCGGGCGACCTCGTCCAGGTCGACGGTGCCCTTGCCGGGTTGCGTGGTGCTCATGCGATCATCTTCCCTTGGCGCCTCGCGCGCAGGTCGTCTCGCACGCATTCTAGCCTCGCGCCGAGCGTCCGGCCCGGCGCAGCCGGCGACGACGTGCGACGGCGCGGGGAATTCGTCCGTTGCGGCGCGGTCAGAGGATCACCTCATCCGGAGGCACGACGATGAAGCGACGCGGTCTGCTCCAGGGCATCCTGGCATCGGGCCTGGCCGCGGCCCTGCCGGCGCGCGCGCAGAAGACCCTGCCCGCCGACACGAAGGCGGTCGAGGCGCTCCAGCGGGGCTGGCGCGAGCTCCTCGCGCCGGGCGTCGCGGTGCCCGCGCCGGACAGTCGGCTCGACCTCACCGAAGCCGAGTGGCGCAAGCGCCTGAGCAAGATGGCGTACTACGTGCTGCGCGAGGAGGGCACCGAGGCCGCTGGGACGAGCGCGCTGAACAACGAGCCGCGCGCCGGGATCTTCGCGTGCGCCGGTTGCGGGCTGCCGCTCTTCACCTCGGCGATGAAGTACGAGAGCCACACCGGCTGGCCGAGCTTCTTCACCACCATTCCCGGCGTGTTCGGGACCAAGACCGACTACCTGCTGCTCCTGCCGCGCACCGAGTACCACTGCGTGCGCTGCGGCGGCCACCACGGGCACGTGTTCGACGACGGCCCGCGGCCGACCGGCAAGCGCTGGTGCAACAACGGCGTCGCGCTGAAGTTCCTCCCCAAGGACGCGCAGGCCTAGGACCGGGCAGGCGCGCCGGATCGCCTGCGGCATAATCGCGCGCTTCGCCACGCGCCGCGCCGCCCGCTCGTGCCCGCCTCCTCCCGCGCGCTCTTGCCGCTCCTCGGCCTGTTCGGCGTCGCCGCGAGCCTGGGCGCGGGCCACGTGTGCGCGCGCGTCGCGTTCACGCACGGCGTGAGCGTGCTGACCGCCGCGACCGCGCGCTCGCTGCTGGCGGCGGCGCTCCTGCTCGCGCTGCTGCGTCTGCAGCGCACCCCGGTTCTCCCGCTCCCGCGCGAGTTCCCGCGCACGCTCCTGCTCGGCGTGCTGATCGCCGGCCAGACGGCGATGATCCAGGTCGCGGTCGCGCTGCTGCCGGTCACGATCGCGCTGCTCGTCTTCTACACCTACCCCTTCTTCACCGGGCTCGCCTCGATCCTGCTCGGGAGCGAGCGCTTCTCGTGGCGGCTCGCGGCGACGCTGCTCGCGGCTTTCGTCGGGCTCGCCCTCGTGCTCGGCGTCAGCCTCCAGCCGGTGCATCCGCTCGGGATCGCCGCGGCGCTCGGCGCGTCGGTCGCGTTCACCGCGGCCGTCGTGCTCTCCCAGCGCCTCGCGCCCGGCCTGGGCGCGCCGCTGCGCACCTTCTTCATGCTGGCGACGGCGGCGACGATCTTCGTCGCGGTCGCGGCGGCGACGGCCGCGGTCGGGCTGCCCCCGGCCGGCGCGGGCGCCCTCGGGCTCGCCGGGCTCGCGGTCTTCTACGCCGCCGGCATCATCGGCTTCTTCCTGCTCCTGCCCATGCTCGGTCCGGTGCAGGCGACGGTCGTCCTCAACCTGGAGCCGGTGATCGTCGCGACCCTCGCGTGGGCCGCGCTCGGCGAGGCGCTCACTCCCCCCCAGGTCCTCGGCGCGGTCACGGTCGTGGGCGCGGTGATGCTCTTCCAGCTCACCGGCAAGCGCTGACCCCGGCGGCCCTCGTGCAATTTTTCGCGAACACGACGCGGCGGTTCTGAAATAATCGCGCCCGATGGGCCTCGTCCTTCGCTTCGCACAGGTGGCCGCGGCGACCGTGCTCCTGCTGGGGCCGCTCGCCGCGAGCGCGCAGAGCCTCGGCCGGCTCGCGCTGCTCTCGCGGCTCGGCGAACCGCTCGACGCGGAGATCGAGGTGACCGGCGTCCCCGCCCCGGCGCGCGATTCGCTCTCCGCGCAGATCGTCCCGATCGGCGTGTTCGAGCGCTTCGGCGTCACCCCGTCGCCGCCGCTGGAGGTGCTGCGCGCCGCGGTGGCGCGCGGCGGCGACGGCAGCCCGGTCGTGCGGCTCCGCTCCACCGTTCCGGTCGAGCGGCCGGCGGTCAACGTGATCATCGAGCTCGCCTGGAACGGCGGGCGCATGGTGCGGCAGTACGCGTTCAACGTCGATCCGCCCGACCAGGCGGTCGCGAAGGTCGAGACGCCGGCGTCTGCCCCGCCAGCCGCGTCGGCGTCCACGACACCGTCCGCGCCGGCTCCCGCGGCGCGCACCGTCCCGGCGAAGCCGCCCGCCGGGGCAAAGCCCGCACCCAGGGCGAAGGAGAAGGTCGCCGCGCCCGCGGAGCCGAAGGAAAAGGCCGCCGCCAAGCGCGCGCGCGCGGCGCCCAAGGCGTCCGAGGTGGATGCGGCCGAGAACCGGGTCAAGGATCTCGAGCGGACGATGCGCGAACTGCAGGAGCGGATCGACGCGCGCAACCGCGAGATCGAGGCGCTTCAGCGCGAGATCGGCGGCAGCGCCAAGTAGCGCCGCGGCCCCGCCTCAGGCGGCGCGCTCGCCCTTCAGCTCGAGGAGGTTGTCCTCGGGGTCCCAGAGGTAGATCGAGACGCCCTCGCCCTGCGCGCCGTAGCGCGCGCGGACCTCCCCGATGCGCGCGCCGTGCGCCGCGAGATGCGCGGTGATCGCAGCCGGGTCGAACGGCGCCACGCGCAGGCATACGTGATCGACGTTGCGCGCCTCCGCCCCGGGCGCCGCGCCGCCCTTGCGACCGAGCGGGCCGTCGACCGGAACGAGATCGATGAGCGCGCGGCCGGCGCGCAGATGCGCCAGGCCGAGGTCGTCGCGCCGCCACTCGACCGGGCACCCGAGCACGTCGCGGTAGAAGGCGATCATGCGCTCGAGGTCGCGCACCCGCAGGACGACGTGGTCGATGTCGACGACGCGGATCATCGCGCGCGCTTGCGGCGCTCGTTCCACGCCTGCCGCCGCGCCTTCTTCTCCGCCCAGCGCCGCCGCACGCCGGCGGGCGGCGGGTGATGGCGCAGGGCGTAGGCGCGGCGCTCGATCGGGTCGTTCGGGCGCAGCGCGCGGACCTGCCGGCCGCTCAGCAGCCGGTAGTGCGGGAGCGCCTCGAGCCGCTCGGTGACCTCCCAGCAGTTCCTGCCGTTCGTCGCCCACAGCCGGGGATCGATGGTGCGCAGGTCGAGCGGGCGCGAGTAGCGGCGCAGGGACTTCTGGCCGCGCTTGTTCGCGTACTCGTGGAAGTAGCTGAGCGCGAGCTCGCGCAGGCTGCGGTAGATCGGGTCCCGGTAGCGCAGCGGGTAGTGGTTGGTCTTGGAGAGCGCGCCCCAGCACCCGTCGCGCCGGAACAGCGCGACCACGTGGTCGTAGTCGCGCACCGCGGAGAGGTCGAGGAGCAACGGGCGCTCGCCGTGGACCCAGAGCGCCGCGGCGGCGAGCATCGCCCCCTCGATGCAATGCGCCCGGCGCTGGCGCAGCACCTCGCGGATCGACAGCGCCGTGTCGCCGTCCGGCTCGAAATTCTGCGGCAGGCGGTCGAGGAACGCCTGGATCTTGCGCGGCGAGTCGAGCCGCTGCAGCACGCGAAACTCCGCCGGCGTGAGGCCGAGGTCTTCGCGGCGGGCGAAACGCTTGCGCATCGATGCTTGCTCCCGGGCGTCGAGGGGCCGACAGCGTCGGCGCGCGGCGACGGTCCCCCGCCGGCCGCCCGGATGATAACCATGCCCTCCCGCGGTGCGGGCGGGTGGCGCATTTCTATGCTGATGGCATAATGACGGCGCCACCCCGCGCGGGTGGCGCCA
Source organism: Betaproteobacteria bacterium (assembly GCA_019137045.1). Classification (GTDB taxonomy): domain Bacteria; phylum Pseudomonadota; class Gammaproteobacteria; order Burkholderiales; family SG8-39; genus JAGVSZ01. The sequence goes on along the minus strand of JAGVSZ010000152.1, from coordinate 5,721 downwards.
CAGCCCTGGAAGGAGGCGCCCATGGTCCGGCTCGCGGCACTGGGAGTTGCCCTCGCGCTCGCGACGGCGGCGGCGGCGGCGGCCGAGCTCGGCCGCATGACCGTGCTCTCCGGCGTCGGGGAGCCGCTGCGCGCCGAGATCGAGGTGCTCGACGTGGGCGCGCACGAAGCGCGTGCGCTCACCGTCCGTCTCGCCTCGATCGAGGAGTTCTGGCGCGCGGGCATCGAGCCGCCGCCGGTTCTCGGCGCGCTCCGCGCGACCATCGCGCGCGGGGCGAAGGGCCGCGTCCTGGTGACGGTCACCTCGAGCCAGCCGATCGAGGAGCCGTACATGAGCCTGCTCGTGCAGCTCGGCTCGCCGTCGCGGCAGGCGACGCGCGAATACCCGGTGCTGCTCGAGGAGCGGCGCGCGCGCGAAGCGCGCCCCGCACCCGTCCTGCCCGAGCTCGCGCCGGTGCAGCCCGAGTCCGCCCCGGGCGAGCCGGCCGTGGCGCCGCCCGGGCCGACTGCCGTCGCCGCGGTCGCGGGTGAGCACCGCGTGCAGCCGGGAGAGACGCTCGCCGTGATCGCCGGCGCCCGCGCGATGCCCGGAGCGACGCTCGAACAGGCGCTCGTTGCTTTCGTGCGCGCCAATCCGGGTGCCTTCATCGACGGCAACATGAACCAGCTCTCCGCAGGCCAGGTGCTGACGGTGCCCGACGAGGCCACGGTGCGTGCGATCCCGCCCGACGAGGCTCGCCGGGTGGTCGCCGCGCACCGCGCCGCCCACGCCGCGCAGGCCGCTGCCGACCGGTTGCAGCTTTCCCGACCGGACGCGGCCGCCGCAGCGGACGACGCGGCAGCCGCGCACAACGCCTCCAGCGAGACGCGGGAGCGCCTCGCCCTGCTCGAGCGCAGCATCGAGAGTCTCCACGAGCTGGCGGAGCTGCAGTACCGCCAGATCGCGCGTCTCCAGCAGGCCGCGCTCGGGAACGCGGCGGCGCCCGGGCCGGGGGCGGCCGGCGCGGCGGAGCCCGGCAGCGGCGGGCCGCACGCGGACGAGGGCTATTTCCGGCGCGCGCTGGGGCGGCTCGTCGGCGAGTACTGGCCCTGGTTCGCGACCGCGCTCGTGCTCGCCTTCGCGGCCTGGGTGTGGATGCCGCTCAAGACGGCGCGCCTGTGGCGCAAGAAGCGCCGCCGCAAGGAGCGCATGCTCCGGCGCATCCTGCGCGGCGAGGACCGCGCGCGGCGCAAGCGACGTCCCCGCGTCGCGACGCTCGCAGCCGCCTGACCGCTGCGCTGCGCATCATCCACGCTCCGACCGAGGAATTGCGACGGCATTGCGGACGCGCCGGACGTCGCCGTAGCGCAAGCCGCGCCCGCTGCACGCTGACACGAGCGCCGTTCGGCCGCGCACGCTGCGAACTCCGCCGGGGGTTCATGGTCGTAGGAGGCAGATCCGACTATCATGGATGCGCGCGCCGACCGGCTCTCGGTCCGCACCGGCCGCGCGCCCCGGAGCCCCCACCCATGCCCTACTCCGTCGCCAGGCGACGCCCGCCGCACCTGCGTCGCACGTGGCTCTTCTGCCCGGGCGCCGATGCTGCCGCGCAGGCCGCGGCGCTCGATGCGGCGCCGGACGTGCTGATTCCCGACCTCGAGGACTTCACGCCACCCGCGCTCCGGCCGCGCGGTCGCGAGATGATCCTCGCGTTGCTCGAGAAGTGCCGCAAGGCGGGGCTCGTGGGCGCGGTGCGCGTGAATCCGCTCGCAGCCGAAGGCCGCAACGACCTCGGGGTGGTGATGCAGGCCCGACCCGCGGCCGTGCTGCTGCCCAAGACCGGCGCTCCCGAGCAGGTCGTGGAGCTCGATCGTGCGATCACCGACCACGAGCGGCGGCTCACGATACCGACCGGCAGCACCGAGATCGTGCCCAACGTCGAGACGGCGGCGGGGCTCGTGGCGACCGGCGCCATCGTCAGGGCGAGCGCGCGCGTGAAAGCGTGCCTGGTCGCCGCGGAGGACATGGCCGCCGACCTCGGGGCCGAGCGCGGCCCGGACGGGGCCGAGCTCGCGTACGTGCGCCAGCGGTTCCTGGTCGAGTGCGTCGCGGCTGGGGTGGTGGCCATCGACGCGCCGTACACGTTCAGCGACGCGGAGGGCGCGGGCGCGGAGGCGCGTCATTCCCGGCGGCTCGGGTATCGGGCCAAGAGCGCGGTGGTTCCGGCGCACGTCGCGGTGATCAACGCGGTGCTGACGCCGGACGCGGAGGCGATCGCGCGGGCGCGCCGCATCGTGGACGCGTTCGACGCCGCGCGCGCCGCCGGTCGCGACCGGGCCGAAGTCGAAGGGATCCTCGTCGAGGTGCCGACCTACCTGAACGCGAAGCGCCTGATCGCGCGCGACGAGGCCTTGCGCGGCGTTCACGGCGCGCACGGCTCCAGGCGCTGACGCCGTCGCGCGCCCGCGCAGGCAATTCGTCACCCGGCGGCGGCAGCCGCCATTTTCTTGCCAGAATCCGGCGCTAACCTTCCACGCTGACGACTCGCCCCCGACACGAAGGTCGTCTCGAATACAACCGTCGCGGCCCTGGGGTACGGACCGCAAAGACGGAAGGAGACCGGAGTGGACGCCACCAAGCCTCAACCCAACGCACGCCTCGGGCGGGCCGTGCTCGCGGATTTCTCGCTCGTGCTGGTGAAGGCGCTCGCCGGCGGCTTCGCCACGAGCGTCGTCGCGGCCGCCATCGTTCTCGGCCTGGCGCGACTCGCCGGCTGACGCGCCGCCGGCAGGCCCGCGCGGGCGCTGCGGGCCGGTGGCTGGGGCGAGAGTCGCGCGACGGGCGGATCGTGCGCACCGGCGTCGCGCCCGGCGCCATCGGCAGACCGAGCGTCCGCCGCGCGACTCCAAGCGTGATCGACGTGATCGCGACGCGATGCCCCCCTCGGGCATCGGTCCCCAGTTCCCTGGCCCCCAGCGCCTGCGCCGTACCCGGCCCCGGCGGCGAGCCGCTCGCGCCGCGGAGTGCCGCGCGCGCCCCGCCGTTCCTAGGTCGTTCGGCCTAGCCCATGAGGGCCCTTGTCCGGCCGACCCGAATGGTCTGAGATCGGGCGAAGGTCACCAACGCCCGCAACCCGGAGCGCACCCGATCATGACCGATGCTCGAACCGACGGCGCCGCCGCGCGCCGGATCCAGGAGGACGAGGAGCGCAGCATCGGCGCCGCGATGCGCGCCACCCTCTGGTTCGTGGTGATCGTGCTCCTCCTCGCCTGGGCGGGGGTCGCAGACGCTTGCCTGCCGCGCGCTGCGAACGCCGTCGCCGCGGCGGCGCGCACCGGGTAGCCGGCTTCCTCGTCGATCGCGGGGCTTCTCGCTCCTCGCAACTCCGCGGTCGCGTTTATTCCCGGCGCCGCGCAGTCGTGCGGCGCCGGGAGGCTTCTTCCCGGAGTGCTTCAGGCCGGCGGCTGCACGGCGGTCGCGTCGCCGTCCAGGTGCAGGCCGAGCCGGCCCGCTTCGACGACCGCCTGCGTGCGCGTGCTGACGTTCAACGTGCGCAGGATCGCCGCCACGTGGATCTTGACCGTCCCCTCCGCCAGGCCGAGCTCGCGGCAGATCGCCTTGTTCGACTTGCCCTGGAGGATGAGCGCGAGCACCTGCGCCTGGCGCCCGGTGAGGCCGACCGCGTCGGCGGTCAGCGGCGCGGCACCGGCAGACCGGGTCGGGTCGGGCCCCGCGGCGTCGAGCTCCGCATCCTCGGACGACCCCAGCGCCGTCGCGGGGACGTAGATGCCGCCGGAGAGCACCAGGCGCAGCGCCTGCAGCATGAGCTGTTTCGACGACGTCTTGGGGATGAAACCCATCGCGCCGAGATCGATGGCGCGCACGACGTCGTCGCGCCGGTCGGAGGCCGAGAGCACGACGGCCCGGACGGCGGGACACGCGCGGCGCAACTCATCGAGCACCGTCATTCCGTCGGCGTCGGGCAGCGATAGATCGAGCAACAGGAGCGCCGCATCGGGGTGCGCCGCGACGAGCGCGCGGCCATCGGCCGCCGTGCGCGCATCGAACACCTCGACTTCACCGTCGAGCTGGCGCAGCACGTGGCGCAGCGCCTCGACGATCAGCGGATGATCGTCGACCACCAGGATCTTCACGACTTCCTCGCACGAACAGTGTTGTTGGTGTTCGTTCGATGGTAGCACCGCGGCAGCGCGCCCGCACCCGCGGCCGGACGGTGCGCCGCGCACGGGACTGACGAGACTGCGACGCGCCGGCGTGCGCCCCGCCAGGATGCGCGCCCGTACCGGCGCCGCGCAGTCGCTAGAGCCCGAGCCGCTGCCAGATCGTGGAGGTGAGGCCGGCCTGGTTCATCGTGTAGAAGTGCAGGCCCGGAGCGCCGGCTGCGAGCAGCCGGTCGCACAGGTCGGTCACCACGTCCAGCCCCAGGCTGCGGATCGAGGCAGTGTCGTCGGCGAAGCCCTGCAGCTTGAGGCGCAGCCAGCGCGGGATCTCCGCGCCGCACGCGTCGGAGAAGCGCGCGAGCTGGCTGAAGTTGCCGATCGGCATGACGCCCGGGACGATCGGCACGTCGATCCCGAGCGCCTCGCACTCCTCGACGAAGCGGAAATAGGCGTCCGCGTTGTAGAAGTACTGCGTGATCGCGCCGTTCGCCCCCGCGTCGATCTTGCGCTTGAAGTGGCGCAGGTCGTCGGCGGCGCTGCGCGCCTGCGGGTGGACCTCTGGGTAGCAGGCGACCTCGATGCTGAACCAGTCGCCGGTGGTGGCGCGGATGAACTCGACCAGCTCGCTCGCGTAGCGCAGCTCGCCCGCGCTCGCCGCCCCCGAGGGAAGGTCGCCGCGCAGCGCGACGATGTGCCGGATGCCGTGCGACCGGTAGAGCTCGAGCGTCTGCGCGATGTCGGCGCGCGTGGACCCGATGCACGACAGGTGGGGCGCCGCGTCGTGGCCCTCGGCGCGCGTCTCGAGCACGGTCTCGAGCGTGCGGTCGCGCGTGGAGCCCCCGGCGCCGTAGGTGACGGAGAAGAACCGCGGCCTGAGCTGGCCGAGCTGGCGGCGCGCCGCGCGCAGCCGCTCCACCCCTTCCGACGTCCGCGGCGGAAAGAACTCGAAGCTCAGGCTGCGGGGATGCTGCTTCTGGCTCTCCATCGGCACCTCGGCGTGCGCGAACCGGCGCCGCGCCCGCGCGGCGCGTCAATAGCGATAGTGGTCCGCCTTGTAGGGGCCGTCCTTCGGGATCCCGACGTACTTCGCCTGCTCGTCCGTCATCACGGTAAGCTGCGCGTTGAGCTTCATGAGCTGCAGCCGCGCCACCTTCTCGTCGAGGTGCTTGGGCAGCGTGTAGACCCCGACCGGGTACTTCGCGGCGTTGGTGAACAGCTCGATCTGGGCAATCGTCTGGTTGGCGAACGACGAGCTCATCACGTAGCTCGGGTGGCCCGTGGCGCAGCCCAGGTTCACCAGGCGTCCCTTGGCGAGGACGATGATGCGCTTGCCGTCGGGGAAGATCACGTGGTCGACCTGCGGCTTGATCTCCTCCCACTTGTAGCGCTCGATCGACGCGATGTCGATCTCGCTGTCGAAGTGCCCGATGTTGCAGACGATCGCCTGGTCCTTCATCTTCGCCATGTGATCGTGCGTGATCACGCGCAGGTTGCCGGTCGCGGTGACGAAGATGTCGGCCTTGTCGGCGGCGTAGTCCATCGTCACGACGCGATAGCCCTC
>JAGVSZ010000415.1 GCA_019137045.1 Betaproteobacteria bacterium | reverse complement strand
CGAGGCGCGCCTCGCCGCCGGGCTGCGCCTCGTGCAGCTGCGCGAAAAGACGCTGCCGCAGGCGCGGCTCGAGGCGCTCGCGCGGCGCGTCGTCGCCGCGGCGGGCGCGCACGGCGCGCGCGTGCTCGTGAACGGCGACGAGTCGTGCGCGCGCGCGGCGGGCGCGCACGGCGTCCATCTCACCGCGCGGCAACTCGCCGGGACGGAGGTCCGGCCCGCGTTCGAGTGGGTCGCGGCGTCCTGCCACTCGGCCGCCGACCTGCGCAGGGCGGAGGCCCTGGGAGCCGATTTCGCGGTGCTCGGTCCGGTCGCTCCGACGCCGACGCATCCCGGCGTCCCGACGCTCGGGTGGAGCGGCTTCGCGGCGAGCGCGCGCGACGCGGCGATTCCGGTGTTCGCGCTCGGTGGCGTCCGGCGCTCCGATCTCGAGCGTGCGTGGTCCTGCGGGGCGCACGGCGTCGCGATGATCCGCGGGGCGTGGAGCTGAGCCGGCGCGCGCGGCCGCACTACCGTGCTGCGTCGTCGGGCGGAGCGCCGGCGGCGGGCTCGTCCTTCTCTTCGGTGGCCACGCGATAGCGCTCGGTCGCCCATGCGCCGAGGTCGATCGTGCGGCAGCGCTCGGAGCAGAACGGGCGATGGCGGCTCGCCGGAAGCCACGGCACCTGGGCGCCGCAGCGGGGACAGGGCACGCAGCGGACCCGGGGGCCGGTCACGCGGGCCTCAGAGCGAGCAGAACGTGAGCTCGAACTCCACGTCGCGCTCGCACGTGCGCGGGCGCGGATCGGCACCGGCGGTGACGAAGCGCACGTTGAGGGCGTACTTGTTCGCGCTGATCTCCGGCACACAGTCGGCTTCGACCGCGAGCCGCACGCGCACCATCTGCGCGGCCCGTCCGCCGAGCATCTGCTGGAACGTCCCCCCCGGCGCGGTGAGTCGCGCCGGCTTGCCGCTCTCGCGCAGGAGCCGGAGCACGAGGCTCGCGCCGTCGCGGATGGGGTAGAGGGGTGCGATCCAGCCGTTGATGTCGTGCAGGCGCGCCGCCGCGTCCCGGTGCAGCCAGTGATGGTACGAGGGCAGGTCGAACTCGCATGCGCCGCCCGGGATCCCGGTGCGCTGCTTGATGCCCATCAGCCATTCGTTCTCGCGCAGGTGCTGGCCGATCTTCCCCACCATGCCGTAGAGGCCGGCGTGCGTGTGCTCGATGTCGCGCAGCACCTCGACCAGCACCTGCTGGTCGATGTCGGGATTGTTGCGGAACGAGACCATGATCTGCTTCTGCCGGTCGAGCTCCTGCAGGAGGTCGGACTTCAGGTCGGCGCGGCCGGCGACGTCGAGGATCTCGAACAGGGTGAGCAGCGCGGCGTGGTGCTCCACCGGCTCGCCGCGCTGCAGGAAGAAGCCGGCGCGCTCGAAGAGATCCTCGAGGCGCAGCATCGTCCGGATGCGCTCGACCAGCGGATATTCGTAAGTGATCACTCTCTAGGCCGCCCGCGTCGGCTGAAACCCGCTCGACCCGTCTCGCGGCTCCCTCTGCACGCCGTGCGTAAGTCCTTGGATTCTCGCCGATCCCATCCGGCCTGACAACACGCGGTGGGGTGGATTCGAGGCCTATTGCCCCGGCCCGGCGAGTGCAAGATAGCGGCGGTGGAGCGCTTCGACCTGGGCGTCGATCCCGGCCGGGTCCCCCGCGTTATCGACCACGTCGTCGGCGACAGCGAGCCGCGCGGCACGGCTCGTCTGGCTTGCCATGATCGCCTCGACTTCCGCGCGTTCGAGCCCGCTGCGGGCCATCACGCGGCGGATCTGCTCTTCCTCGGGGCAGTCGACCACCAGGACGCGATCGCAGCGCGCGCGCGGGTCGCCGGACTCGACCAGGAGCGGGATCATGAGAATCACGTAGCGGCCCGGCGCCTGCCGTGCGATGCGCTCGCTCTCGGCGCGGATCAATGGATGGAGGATCGCCTCCAGGCGCGCGCGCGCGCTCTTGTCGCCGAACGCGATCGCGCGCATGCGGGCGCGGTCGAGCGCGCCGGACGGATCGACGACCGCGTCGCCGAAGGCCGCGCGGATCGCCGGCATGGCGCCGCCGCCGGACGCGGTGAGGCGGTGCGCGAGGGCGTCGGCATCCACCACCGTCACACCGCGGTCCTCGAACGCGCGCGCTACGGTCGACTTGCCGCTGCCGACGCCGCCGGTGAGACCGACCGTGAAGCGGCGCTTCACAACAGCGTGGCGAGGTAGCGGTCGAGGAGGGCCGGGCCCCAGAACAGGGCGATCAGACCGGCACCGGCGAGGTAGGGCCCGAACGGGATCGGCACGTCGCGGCCGCGGCGCGCGAGCACCATCAGCGCGCCGCCGACCAGCGCGCCCACCAGCGACGAGGCGAGGATCACGAGCGGCAGCATCTTCCAGCCGAGCCAGGCGCCGATCGCCGCGAGCAGCTTGAAGTCGCCGAACCCCATGCCCTCCTTGCCGGTCGCGAGCCGGAAGGCCCAGTACACCGACCAGAGAATCAGATAGCCCGCCACGGCGCCGATCACGGCCGTCGGCAGCTCCACGAACGTGCCGCGCAGGTTGAGGAGCAGTCCGGCCCACAACAGCGGCAGCGTGATCGCGTCGGGCAGAAGCTGGGTGTCCACGTCGATGAACGTGAGCGCGATCATGCACCAAATGAAGACCATCGCGCCGCAGGCCTGCCAGCCGAATCCGAACCGCCACGCGGCGTACCCGGTGAGCGCCGCGGTGAGCGCTTCGACGACCGGATAGCGCACGCCGATTCTCGCGCCGCACGCGGAGCACTTCCCGCGCAGCCACAGGTACGACACGACCGGGACGTTCTCCAGCGCGGTGATGCGGTGCCCGCAGGCCGGGCAGGCCGAGCGCGGCGTGGCGAGGTTGTAGCGCGCCTGCGGCGCCGGCGCCTCCCCGCGCAGCTCGGCGCACTGGGCGTGCCAGTCGCGCTCCATCATCTTCGGCAGGCGGTGGATCACGACGTTCAGGAACGACCCGACGGCGAGCCCGAAGAGCGCCGCGAGCGCGGCGAAGAGGGCGGGGCTCGCGCTGAGTTCGGGAAGCGTCACGGTCGGGCTTGCGGCGGCGCGCCGGCGCCCGGCCGTGCGCGCGGCGACGCACGCGGCACGGGCGCGCCTCGTCCGCGCGGGTGCGCTAGATCGCCTGGCCGAGCTTGAAGATCGGCAGGTACATGGCGACGACCATGCCGCCGATCAGCGTGCCGAGCACGACCATGATCATCGGCTCCATCAGGGAGGAGAGCGCCTCCACCGCGTCGTCGACCTCCTGCTCGAAGAAGTCGGCCACCTTGCCCAGCATCGCGTCGAGCGAGCCCGACTCCTCGCCGATCGAGGTCATCTGCACGACCATGTTGGGGAACACGTTGGAATTCTGCATTGCGGCGGTGAGGCTCGTGCCGGTGCTCACCTCCTGCTGGATCTGCTTGGTCGCATGCATGTACACGTAGTTGCCCGAGGCGCCGCCGACCGAGTCGAGCGCTTCCACCAGCGGCACGCCGGCGGCGAACATGGTCGAGAGCGTGCGCGTCCAGCGCGCGATCACCGACTTGCGGATCAGGTCGCCGAACACCGGCAGGCGCAGCATGAAGCGGTCGATCGCGATCTGGACCGCGAGCGAGCGCTTCCACAGCTCGAAGAAGCCGTACACGCCGCCGATGATGATGCCGAAGATGAGGTACCAGTACTGGACGAAGAAGTCCGAGATGCCCATCACCAGCAGGGTCGGCGCGGGCAGGTCGGCGCCGAAGTTGGTGAACACCTGCTTGAACGCCGGGATCACGAAAATCATGATCACCGCGGTGATGATGAACGCGACCACGATGATCGCGGTCGGGTAGAACAGGGCCGACTTGATCTTCGACTTGATCGCGAGCATCTTTTCCTTGTAGCTCGCGAGCCGGTCGAGCAGGGTTTCGAGGATACCCGCCTGCTCGCCGGCCTGGATCAGGTTGCAGAACAGGTTGTCGAAGTAGAGCGGGTGCTTGCGGAACGCGGCCGCGAGGCTCGATCCGGTCTCGACATCCGAACGGATGTCCATCAGCAGCTTGGTGACGCGCGGGTTGGCATGGCCCTTGCCCACGATGTCGAAGGACTGGAGCAGCGGCACGCCCGCCTTCATCATCGTCGCCAGCTGGCGCGTGAACAGGGTGATGTCCTTGTCGGTGATCTTCCGCCCGCCGCCGAGGCGCTG
>JAGVSZ010000486.1 GCA_019137045.1 Betaproteobacteria bacterium | reverse complement strand
GCAGCGCCCCGGCCGCGAGCCACGGCGCGCGGGTCCGCCGCGGCCGGGTCGGCGCAGGGATGGGTGCAGGCGCGGCCGGGCCGGCCCCGGCCTTCGGCTTGGCCTTGCCCGATCCCTTGCGCCGCTGCGTCAACGCAGCGCCTGGATCGTCGCCCGCGCGTGCTGGACGTGCGCCTCGGCTTCCGCGACCGCGGCTTCGTTCGCGGCCTGCCGCGCCCAGTACGCCTCGTTCAGCCGGGACTTGCCCTGGAAGACGACGCCGGTGCGCTCCCCGGGCAGCGGCTCGCGGCCCGCCGCGAGCTGCGCCTGCGCGTCGCGGAGCCGCGCGGTCCACACGTTCATCTCGTTCGAGGCCTCGTCGAGCGAGGCGATGCGCCGGTCGGCCGCGTCGTTGAGCGCCTTGTCGCGCGCCGCGCGCCGCGCACGCTCCGCCTCCAGCGTCGCGGCACTCACCTGCGGCGCAGGCGCCAGTTCCTCGACGAGGCGCGCGCCAGGAACGGGACTCTGCGAGTAGGTGACGCGCCCGTCCGGGGACACGTACTTGTAGATCGACTGCGCGAGCGCCGGCGGGAGCCCGGCGGCGGCGAGCGCCGCGGCGACGACGAGGATCGGCTTCATGCGGGGCACACCTCCGACCTGGGCAGGACGATCATAGCCCCGCCCGCGCGGCCGGCGGGTCTGGCCGGAAAGCGCCGCTCAGAACCGGAAGTTCGCCCCGAGCGCGAAGCCGCCGAAGCTGACGTCCTGGATCAGCTTGTCCTGCCCGCTCTGGTCGTAGTAGAGGTACCGGTAGTCGAAGATGATCTCGCCCCAGCGGAAGGCGTAACCCACGCCGGCCGCGCCCTGCCAGGTGAAGAGGTCCGACGCGCCGCCGGCGTCGACGTAGTAGTTCGCGAACCAGGGCGTGTCGCCGAACTTCACCCGCCCTTTCGCGCCGACGATCCCGGCCCAGACGGTGTCGGACTTCTCCACCCTTCCCGCACGCGCGAAGGTCGCCGTCCCGCCGCCGACCGGGTCGGTCACCGTGACCGCGGCGTTGAGCTGCCAGCTCGTGCTCGCATCCAGGTTGAGATAGCGGAACCCGCCGATGACGTCGAGGTTCCAGCGCGGATCCTGGACCGCCGCGTAGCCGCCGACGAGCGTCCACAGCCAGCCGGTGAGCTTGCTCTGGGTGCCCGAGTTCGCGCCCGCGGAGACGTTGACCCGCCCTCCCGGAAAGCTGAAATCGGCGCTGTGCACCGAGCTGTCGACCTTGCCGAAATCGAGATAGATGACGTCGGTCGCGGCGAGCCAGCGGCCCCGGCGCGCCTCGCCGTTGATCATGAAGGCGAAGTCGAGGTTGTCGAGGATCGTGTCGGAGTCGATCTTGACGTTCGCGCTGCCGCCGTTCGCGGGCGGCGGGCCGTAGTTGATCTTGCCGTCCACGCTGGGCAGCCACAGGTAGGGCATGACCGAGAACGTCCAGCGGTCGGCCGGGGCCTGCGCCGCGGCGGCGAGCGGCGCGAGGAGCGCAGTGGCGGCGGCGGCGAGCAGTGCGGGCTTCTTCATGGTCTCCCCCTTCTCGAAACGGGGCGCAGTCTACATCCGTTTCAGGCCACACCCGTGGGCGCGCGGCCGGTGGGAGTGGGAGTATCCGGCGCGCCAGCCGGCCGAGGTATAGGACCTTGGTGCTACGGACGGACGCTGATCGCCGGCCGGCGACGCCCGCCGCGCAGCCGGCCGAATGGTCAACGGGCGGCGGCGGCGAAGCACGCCGGGGAGCCGAGCTGGCACACGACGATGTAGGTCTTGCGCAGGCCGCAGCCCTCGACGCCCACGGTGTACTCGGCACGCTCGAGCCCACCCCACACGACCGGCTGGAGCAGGTTGCTCGACAGGATCGTCCCGGCCGCCTGCGGGCAGCCCATCTCGAACTGGCCGCGCCGCGTGGCGGCCTGGGTCGCGACCGCCTGCTCGGAGGCGAGGATTTGCGCGTCGCTCTGGCAGCCGGCCAGGACCGCGCCCGCCAGGGCGAGCACCATGACCATGCGTTCGTTCATCTGTCGCTCCTTCGTTTCCCGTTGCGCTTGCTCTTGGCCTTTTCCTTGCCGCCGTCCAGCGCGAGGATAGCCGCGATCTCGTCCTTCGGCTCCTGGAACGATCCAGCGCCGGAGAGGTCGCGGGGGCGTGAGCACTCGCCATCGCGTGACGACGCGCCGCAGCCGCGCCGTCACGCTCTTCGCGATCACCTCGATCGCCGGCTCGCGCCGGATGTCGAAGCTGCGTGCGCGGATCTTCGGGCGAAACGTGCCGATTGCGGTATAGGACCTTGGTGCTACGGCGGACGTGCCGTGGTTGCCCTCTGGCATAACCCAACCCTGCGCGGCGCACGAACGCTCGTTGACCCGGGGGCGGCCGATGTCCTTCTTCCCGCCTGGAGCGCGAAGCTCGGCGTCGACGCGCTGTTGAGGAAATGCGTGGATGAAGGACACGAGCCTTGAGTTCGAGCGGTTCGTCGCGGAGCGGTACGCGCGCCTGACCGCCGCCGAGCGCGTGCGCCTCTGCACCGAGATGTTCGACGCCGCGCGCGTCCTCGTGGAGTCGAGCCTGCCACCGGGCCTGAGCGACCGCGAGCGCAGGCGGTGGATCACCGCGCGCTTCGACGGCGCCGAGTTCGCGAACCGGGTGTTCCCGGCCGACGCTTGACCGCTTGACCGCTTGACGCCTCAGCGCGTCGCCGGCAGCGTGACCTGCCCGCGCCGCACTTGCTCGCGGAATTTCGCGAGCTCGTCGGCGATCGCCTGCGCGGTGTGCTCGACGTCGCGCCGCTGCGCGCCCTTCTCCAGCACGAACTTCGCGGCGACGACGTAGGGGTTGCGCGTCACCGCGCCGCCCGGCAGGCGGCTCGGGTCGGTGATCGTGCCGAACACGAGGAACGCCTGCTCGGGCTGCGGCGAGGCGAGGTCGCTCACGCCGACCTGCACGTCCATCTCGGTCTTGCCGCTGCCGAAGCCGATCAGCGCGCGGCGCACGATGCCGCCGCTGTCGACCTCGGTGAACGCGCCGCGGACGAGCCAGCCGTCCGCCGGCAGCGCGCCGCCCGCGCGCAGCCGCTCGGCGGGGATCCCGGCGGCGTTCAGGTCTTTCGTGAGCGCGGTCGCCATCTCGTCCACCACCCGCCGCGCGTGCGTCGCCGGGTCCTCCCCGGTCAGCTCGCGGAAGCGCCGCGGCCGCCCGAGGAGCCCGGTGCGCGGCGCGGTCGCCTCCGCGTCGAGCGCGAAGTCCTGGACGTACACGCGCCGCGCCGGCGTCGTGGGCGCCCCCGCGGTCGCGACTTCGCCCTCGACGCGCGCGCCGCCGGTCACCCTGTTGCCGGCGCTGGGCGCGCAGCCCCACGCGACGGCGATCGTTCCGAGCAGCAAGCACGCGGTGCGTCGATTCATCGCTTTCTCCTCGCTGCGCTATCGCCGGCCGCGGAACCCGCCGAACCCGCCGCCGGCGAAGCGGCCGCCGCCGAACCCGCCGTACTGGCTGAATCGCCCGAAGCGCTGCGCGCCTTCGGTCCGCGCGTAGCGGTCCTGGTCGAGCTGCTGCCCGTAGCCGCCGCCCGAAAACGGCCGCGACGCGCCCGCCTCGGACTGGCCGAAGCGGCCGCTCTGGCCGCCGGCGCCCGGGCTCGCCGCGCCGGGAGCGTTGGTCGGCCTGGTCACCGGATCCCATGAGCCGTTGTCGTACTTCTCCCAGCCGCTCGAGGTGTGCTGATAGACGTTGCCGTCCGCGCCGGCGTAGACGTTGCCGCCCGGCCCCTTCACGACGCCGGCGTTGTCGCCGCCCGCGCCGTGCACGCCCGCGCCCTCCGCGCCGCTCGTCGACTTGAACGCGCCGGCGGAGCCCTGCGCGGTCGTCTCGCTGCGCGTGTTCACCGTCTGGTTCGGCCCGCTGATCTGGCTCGCGCCCCAGCGGCTGTACGCGTTCCAGTTCTGGTTGGTCGTGCCGGTGACGCCGGTGCGCGCGTTGTACCAGCTCGCGTTCGCCGCGCCGCCCTGCGTCCCCCACGACGCGCTGCCGTGCGCGTAGCTCCCGGTCGACGGGTTGTAGGCGGACCACGCGTCGGCGCCGCCGTTCGGCCCGTACACCGCGGCGCCGTGCGCCCACGCCCCGGTCGCCGGGTTGTAGGCGGTTCCTGCCGAGACCGCGCCGCCGTACGGCCCGTACACCGTGCCGCCGCGCGCCCAGGCGCCGGTCGT